>DASZXM010000835.1:0-8567 GCA_035546415.1 Pseudonocardiaceae bacterium | reverse complement strand
CGGAGGGCCTGCGGATCGACGTGTCGCTGCGCATGCCGGGGACCTTCAACGTGGCCAACGCACTACTCGCGGTGGCGATCCTGCACGAGGTCGGCGTCGAACCGGCCGCGATCGCCCGTGGACTGGCCGATGTGGACGTGCCGGGCCGGATGGAGCGGGTGGACCTGGGCCAGGCCTTCACGGCCGTCGTGGACTACTCGCACAAGCCGGAGGCCGTCGCGCTGGCCCTGGACGCCGTGCGCGCCCAACTGGCCAGGGCCGGTCACGGCGGCCGGGTGCTGACCGTGCTGGGCTGTGGCGGCGACCGGGACGCCGGCAAGCGGCCGCTGATGGGCGAGGCCGCCGCGCGGCGGTCGGCGCTGCTGGTGGTGACCGACGACAACCCGCGCACCGAGGACCCGGCCGCGATCCGGGCCGCGATGCTCGCCGGTGCACGCGCGGTGCCGGAGGGGCAGCGCGGTGAGGTCGTGGAGATCGGTGACCGGCGCGCGGCGATCGCGCACGCGGTGATGGCTGCCGCACCCGGCGACGTGGTCGTGGTGGCCGGTAAGGGACACGAGACGGGACAGGAGATCGACGGCGTGGTGCACCCCTTCTCCGATCGCGACGAGTTGGCGGCGGCGATCCGCGCGCACGCCCGAACGTCCGAGGACGCCGGCCGGACGTCGGCGAGGTGACGCTGTGCTGACCATGACCCTGGCCGAGGTGGCGGCCGCCGTCGGCGGGCGCCTGCACAACGCGACCGGCACCGAGGTGGTGTCCGGTTCGGTCGAGTTCGACTCCCGCTCGGTCGGCCCCGGCGGCCTGTTCGTGGCCGTGCCCGGCGAACGCGTGGACGGCCACGACTTCGCGGCGGCCGCGATCCGGTCCGGTGCGGTGGGTGTGCTCGCCGCGCGTGAGGTCCCGGCGCCCGCGGTGATCGTGCCGCCGGCACCGTCCGGGACCAGCCGGGCGTTCGCGCTGGCCGGCGACACCGACGGTTCCGGCGCCGCGGTGCTCCGGGCGCTCGGGTTGCTCGCCCGGTCCGTTGTGGACCGGCTGCGGCCCGCCGGGCTGGTGATCGTCGGCGTGACGGGGTCGTCCGGCAAGACGTCCACCAAGGACCTGATCGCTGGCGTGCTGGCGCGTCGCGGGCCGACGGTCGCGCCGCCCGGCTCGTTCAACAACGAACTCGGTCACCCGTGGACGGTGCTGCGCGCCGACGAGCACACCAGACACCTGGTGCTGGAGCTGTCCGCGCGCGGTGTCGGGCACATCGCGGCGCTGTGCGAGGTCGCGCCGCCGACGATCGGCGCGGTGCTCAACGTCGGTTCCGCGCACCTGGGCGAGTTCGGTTCCCGGGAGACGATCGCCAAGGCCAAGGGTGAACTCGTCGAGGCGCTGCCCGCCGACGGGGTCGCCGTGCTGAACGCGGATGACCCGCTCGTCGCCGGGATGGCCGGCCGCACGGCGGCGAAGGTGGTGTTCGTCGGTGCGGCGCCCGAGGCGGCGGTCCGCGCCGTCGACGTCGTCACCGACGCCGAGGCACGCGCCCGTTTCCGCCTGGTGACGCCGAAGGGCGAAGCGGACGTGGCGCTGGGTCTGCACGGCGAACACCACGTCGGCAACGCGCTCACGGCGGCGGCGGTCGCCCTGGAACTGGGCATGGACCTCGCCGACGTCGTACAGGGGCTGACCGAGGCGCGGCCGGTTTCCAAGCGGCGCATGGAGGTCACCACCCGTCCCGACGGCGTGACGGTGATCAACGACGCGTACAACGCGAACCCGGAGTCCGTGCGTGCCGCGCTGAAGTCCCTGGCCACCATGGCCAGGGGCGGTGGCGGCGAGCCGCGCAGGAGCTGGGCCGTGCTCGGTGTGATGGCCGAACTCGGTGACGACGCGATCGCGGTCCACGACGAGATCGGCAGGCTCGCGGTCCGATTGGACGTCAACCGTCTCGTGGTGGTCGGCGAGCAGGCACGGCCGATGCACCAGGGCGCCCACCTCGAAGGGTCTTGGGGAGAGGAGTCGGTACTGGTGCCGGACGTCGATGCCGCTGTCGCACTGCTGCGCGACGAGTTGCGGCCCGGTGACGTCGTGCTGGTCAAGGCGTCGAACTCGGTCGGCCTGTGGCGGGTCGCGGAAGCGCTGCTGACGGCCGCTCCGTCGGCCGGTGGTGCCGCGTGAAGGGCATCCTCATCGCGGCGGCTGTCGGGCTGTTCGTGTCGATCCTGTTCACCCCGTACCTGATCCGGCTGTTCTCCCGGCAGGGTTTCGGCCAGGAGATCCGCGAGGAGGGCCCGAAGGGCCACGCCGCCAAGCGCGGTACGCCGACGATGGGTGGCGTCGCGATCGTGGTCGCCATGTGGGCCGGGTACGTCGTGGCGCACGTGGTGAGCATGTTCAGCACGCAGAAGTCGCCGCCCACCGCGTCCGGGGTGCTGGTGCTGCTGCTCACCACGTCGTTGGGCCTGGTCGGCTTCCTGGACGACTTCATCAAGATCCGCAAGCAGCGCAACCTGGGCCTGAACAAGACCGCGAAGCTGGTCGGCCAGTTCGTCGCGACGATCGTGTTCGCCATCCTGGTGTTGCAGTTCCCGAACAAGTACGGGCTGCGGCCGGCGTCGGTGAACCTGTCCTACGTGCGGGACATCGCGACGATCTCGTTCGGTGTCGTCGGGTTCATCATCTTCTGCTACGTGGCCGTCGCCGCGTGGTCGAACGCGGTGAACTTCACCGACGGCCTGGACGGTCTGGCCGGTGGCACGTCGGCGATGGCGCTGGCCGTCTACATGGTCATCACGTACTTCCAGACCACGCACGACTGCACGACGGCCACCGGTACCCGCCTGAACGGCTGCTTCTACGTCCGCGACCCGTTGGACCTGGCGCTGGTCGCGGCGGCCGCGATGGGCGCGTGCGTCGGCTTCCTGTGGTGGAACGCGGCCCCGGCGAAGATCTTCATGGGTGACACCGGGTCGCTGGCGCTGGGTGGCCTGTTCGCCGGCCTGTCCATGACCACCCGCACGGAACTGCTGATGGTCGTGATCGGCGGCCTCTTCGTCGTCGAGGCGATGTCGGTGGTGTTGCAGATCGCGTCGTTCCGCACGACCGGCAGACGGATCTTCCGCATGGCACCGTTCCACCACCATTTCGAGTTGGCCGGGTGGGCGGAAACCACGGTGATCATCAGATTCTGGTTATTGGGGGCCACGGCCGCGATGTTCGGTCTGGGCCTGTTCTACAGCGACTGGTTGGGTTACGGCGGAGGGTGACGTGACGAGGCAGTCCGGCGGGTTGGCCGGTGCGCACGTGCTGGTCACGGGGGCCGGCGTGACCGGCCCGCCGGTGGCGCGGGCACTGTTGGCCAGGGGTGCCAGGGTCACGGTGACCGACGCCAACGCCGAACGCCTGCGGTCGCTGGCGTCGACCCTGCGCGGTGTCCGCGTGGCGCACGGGCTGGCGGCCCCGCCGCCGGGCACGGACCTGGTCGTCACGACACCGGGCTGGCGGCCGGACGCGCCCGTGCTGGCGGCGGCCATGGCCGGTGGCATCGACGTGATCGGCGACGTGGAGCTGGCCTGGCAGTTCTGTGCCGAGATGCCCGAGCCGCCCGCGTGGCTGGTGGTGACCGGTACCAACGGCAAGACGACGACGGTCGCGATGCTGGAGTCGATGCTGCTGGCGGCCGGCCTGGACGCGGTGGCGTGCGGCAACATCGGGCTGCCGGTGGTGGACGCGATCGGCCACCGCGTGCTGGCGGTGGAGCTGTCCAGTTTCCAGCTGTACTGGTCGCCGTCGGTGCGACCGGCGGCGGGGGCGCTGCTGAACATCGCCGAGGACCACCTGGACTGGCACGGCAGCATGGACGCCTATGCGGCCGCGAAGGCGCGGGCGCTGACCGGTGACGTGGCCATCGCGGGTGTCGAGGACGAGCGGGTGGCGCGGATGCTGGCCGAGTCACCGGCCCGGCGGAAGATCGGCGTCCGGCTCACCCCGCCCGACTCCGGCGAGCTGGGCGTGCTGGCCGGCCGGCTGGTGGACTGCGCGTTCGGCACCCGCGAGACGCTCGCCGAGGTGGCGGACGTGCGCCCGCCCGGCCCGCCCGGCGTGTTCGACGCCCTGGCGGCGGCCGCACTGGCCCGTAGCTACGGCGTGCCGGCGACGGCGGTGGCCACCGGCCTGTCCCTGTTCCGGCCCGGCGAGCACCGCGCGGCGGCGGTGGCCGAGATCGACGGCGTCCGGTACGTCAACGACTCGAAGGCCACGAACCCGCACGCGGCGGCGGCCTCGCTGCGCGCGCACGAGCGGGTGGTGTGGATCGCAGGCGGCCTGCTCAAGGGTGCGAGCGTGGACGACCTGGTCACGGAGGCGGCGCCGCGCCTGGCCGGAGTGGTCCTGATCGGCCGGGACCGGCAGGTGATCGCGAGCGCACTGGCGCGACACGCGCCGGATGTCCCCGTGCACACGGTGTCCGGGGGAGACGATGATCCCATGTCCGCGATGTCGACGGCGGTCCACGCCGCCCACGCCATGGCCCGCCCGGGCGATGTCGTGCTGCTCGCCCCGGCGGCGGCGTCGATGGACATGTTCACCGACTACCGCCAACGCGGCACGGCCTTCGCCACGGCGGTCAACGCCCTGACCCCGGGGTCTGGATGACACACCGGACGAGCGACCCGACCGCCGGCCGGCGGCGTGCGCCTGCGCGGAGACGGCCGGCCCGGCGCCGGCCGCCCGCAGCGCAGGCAGGGTTGGCCGGTGGGCGGCGGGTGGCCGCGCCTGCTTTGTCCGGTTGGCGGGAGGTCGCGCCCGTCCTGTTCGATTCGCCGTCTGTCGGCGGGTGGCGGGTGGCCGCGCCTGCTTTGTCCGGTTGGCGGTCGGTCTGTGGGTGGCGGGAGGTCGCGCCTGCTTTGTCTGGTTCGCGGCCGGTCCGTGGGTGGCGCGCCCTGTTCGGTTCGCCGTCGGCCGGGCGGTTCGCGCGATGAGCAGTCCGGCGAGAGGTCTGCGTGACACCCGGGACTTCCGGCGGGAGCCGGCTCGGCCCGCTGCTCGCCGGCCGCCCCGTGCCCCCAGCCGTGCCGCGAAGGTCCGGGCCGCCCTCGGCCCGCTGACCGCCTGGCTGGGCCGGCCGCTGGCGTCCTTCCACCTCGTCCTGGCCGTGTTCGGCCTGCTCACCGCGATCGGCCTGGTCATGGTCGCGTCCGCGTCGCCGGTCGAGTCGCTGCAGAACGGCTCGACGTCCGTCTACGCCCTGTTCAAGAAGCAGTTGGCGTTCGCCATGATCGGGCTCGTCGTGTTCTGGCTGGGGCTGTGGATTCCGCTCAAGCGGATCCGCGCCTGGTCGGGGTTGCTCGTCGCGGCGTGCATCTTCCTGTTGATCCTCGTGCTCACGCCGTTGGGCCACCGCGTGTCCACGACACGCGGGTGGTTCGTGTTCGGGCCGATCTCGTTCCAGCCGGTCGAGGTCGCCAAGCTGGCGCTGACGCTGTGGGGCGCGCACGTGCTGGTCACCAAACGCGCGCTGCTGCACCAGTACCGGCACCTGCTCGTCCCCGTCGTGCCGGTGGCGCTGCTGCTGCTGACGCTCGTCGTGCTGCAACCCGACCTGGGCAGCACGGTCACGCTCGCCGTCGTCATGTTCGCGCTGCTGTGGTTCATCGGCGCGCCGATGCGGCTGTTCGCGACGATCGCCGTCGGCGGCCTTGGCGCGGTCGTCGCGCTCGCCGTCGGTGCGCAGTACCGGATGTCCCGCGTGCTGTCGTTCCTGCACCCGGAGGCCAACCAGGCCGGTTCCTACCAGGCCAACCAGTCGCTGATCGCGCTGGCCGACGGCGGCCTGTTCGGGCGCGGACTGGGCATGGGACAGTCCAAATGGGACTTCCTGCCGAACGTGCACACCGACTTCATCTTCGCGCTGATCGGCGAGGAACTGGGGTTCGTCGGCTGCGCGCTGGTGCTGGGCCTGTTCGCGATGGTCGCCGTGGTCGGCATGCGGATCGCGGCGCGCAACATCGACCCGTGGATCAAGGTCGTCGCCGCGACGCTCACCGCGTGGCTCATCGCGCAGGCCGCGATCAACATCGGCTACGTCGTCGGGCTGCTGCCGGTCACCGGCATCCCGCTGCCGATGATCTCCTACGGCGGCAGTTCGCTGGTCGTCACGATGCTGGTGTTCGGCATCCTGGCCAACTGCGCCCGCCACGAACCCGAGTCCGTCGCCGCGCTGCGCACCCAGGGTCCGGGCCGGTTCGGCCGCCTGCTGCACCTGCCGGCGCCGGACGTGTACCAGCCGCCGACCAAGCGCCGCCCGGCCCGGCCGTCCACGCCGCCGCGGGCCTCCGGGCGTCCGGCCCGCAGCGCCCCGGGGTCGTCGGGGACGCGCCGCAACCCGGCCAGGGCCGGTGAGGAACGATGGGCCCCTGGCAGATACACCGGCAGGAGCGAAGGAGGAGGTCGTTGAGCGACTCCGGAGACCCGTTTGCGGGGTCGGGCCCCAGTTCGGACCCGTACACCATTCGGTTCTCGGGGCCGTCACTCGTCGACGGACCGTGTGTGGTGGTCGCGGGCGGTGGCACGGCCGGGCACATCGAGCCCGCGCTGGCTCTCGCCGACGCCGTCATGCGGCTCCGGCCGGACGCGCGCGTCGTCGCGCTGGGCACGAAACGCGGCCTGGAGAACGCCCTGGTGCCGGCGCGGGGCTACCCGCTGGAGCTGATCCCGCCGGTGCCGCTGCCCCGCAAGCCGTCGCCTGATCTGCTGAAGCTGCCGATGCGGGTGCGCGAGTCGATCCGTGTCACGCGGGGCGTCTTCGAACGGGTCGGCGCGGACATCGTCGTCGGCTTCGGCGGCTACGTGTCACTGCCGGCGTACCTCGCGGCGCGCAACCGGCTGCCGATCGTCGTGCACGAGGCGAACGTGAAGGCCGGTCTGGCCAACAAGATCGGCGCCCGGTTCGCGGTCACCGTGGCCGCCGCCGTGCCGGACACCGGCCTGCCCAACGCGCAGGTCATCGGCATCCCGCTGCGGCAGTCCATCACGAAGCTGAACCGGGCGGCGCTGCGCGCGGAGGCCCGCAGGTTCTTCGGCCTCGACCCGTACGCGCCGACACTGCTGGTCACCGGCGGTTCGCAGGGCGCCCGTACGCTGAACAACGCCGCCACCGGCGCGGCGGCCGACCTCGCCGCCGCCGGGATCGGCGTGCTGCACGCGTTCGGCAAGAAGAACACGATCGCCGTGCAGGACACGGTCCACCGCGGCGCCCCGCCGTACGTGGCGGTGCCGTACCTGGAGCGGATGGACCTCGCGTATGCCGCCGCCGACCTGATCCTGTGCCGGTCGGGCGCGATGACGGTCGCCGAGGTGTCGGCCGTCGGCCTGCCCGCGGTGTTCGTGCCGCTGCCGATCGGCAACGGCGAACAGGCGCTCAACGCGCAGCCGATCGTCGACATCGGCGGTGCCCTGATGGTGCCGGACTCGCAGCTGACGTCGGCGACGGTGACCGAGCTGGTGATCCCGATCCTGACCAACCAGCGGCGGTTGAGTGCGATGAGCGCGGCGACACAGGGCGGCGGCCACCGGGTCGCCGACGAGACCCTGGCCCGCATGGTGTTGGAAGCGGTGCGGAAATGAACCACGACGCGAGCGGCACGACCGACGGGCCGGGCACAGCCGGCGCGCCCGCGAGCGTGCTGGACGGCGCTCACCTGATCGGCATCGGCGGTGCCGGCATGAGCGGCATCGCCCGCATCCTGTTGGCGCGTGGCGTCCCGGTCTCCGGTTCGGACGCGAAGGACTCCCGGACGGTGCTGGCGCTGCGCGCGCAGGGCGCGATGATCGGCATCGGCCAGTCCGCGGACAACCTCGACCTGCTGCCCGGCGGCCCGAGCGTGGTCGTCGTGTCCAGTGCGATCCACGACGACAACCCGGAGCTGGCCGCCGCCCGGGCCCGTGGCATCACGGTCCTGCACCGCTCGGCGGCCCTGGCGCAGCTGATGGCGGGCCACCGGGTCACGTGCATCGCCGGCACGCACGGCAAGACGTCGACGACGTCGATGCTCACGGTCGCCCTGCAGCACTGCCACCTGGACCCGTCGTTCGCGATCGGCGGCGACCTGAACGAGTCGGGCGCCAACGCCCACCACGGCAACGGTGGCCTGTTCGTCGCCGAGGCGGACGAGAGCGACGGTTCGTTCCTCGCGTTCACGCCGTACGTGGCCGTGGTGACCAACGTGGAGGCCGACCACCTCGACCACCACGGCACGGTGGACGCGTATGTGCGGGTGTTCGACGAGTTCGTCGGCCGGATCGAACCGGGCGGCGTGCTGGTGGCGTGCGCCGACGACCCGGGTTCGGCCGCGTTGGCCGACCGCGCGGAGGCCGCGGGTGTGCGGGTCCGCCGCTACGGCTTCACCGCGAGCGGCCCGGGCAGCGCGGCGCTGCGCGACTTCCAGCCGGTCGGCGGCACGAGCGACGAACGGGCCGGTGGCAGCGAGGTCCTGGTGACCGTCGACGGCCAGGAGATCACGCTGCGGGTGGCGGTGCCGGGCGAGCACATGGCGGTGAACGCGGCGGGCGCGCTGCTGGCC
>DASZXM010000834.1:0-8632 GCA_035546415.1 Pseudonocardiaceae bacterium | reverse complement strand
GATCCGGAACGGCTCGTCCTTCTCCACCTGGAGGAACGGCTGGTGGCCGCGGCGCAGCGCCTCGGCCGTCAGCGCCTCGGTGACCAGCCTGGCCACACCACGGCGCCGGTGCTCGGGCGCGACACCGATCCCGGCGATCTCCACCATGCCCAGCTGGGGTCCGGCGAAGACGCCCGCGCCTGCGGGTTCACCGGTGGCCCGGTGGACCGCGAGCGCGAAGCAGCCACCGGCGGACAGGGTGCGCAGCGCACCGGACGGGTCCGGTGCGGCGTCCTCGCCGTAGGCGGCGTTCTGCACGCCGACGGCCTGGCGCAGCCGGTCGGCATCGGTGGGCAGGGACACCGCGTAGTCCGGCACGGGCGGGCCGTCAACCAGCTCGTCGAGCGCCATCAGGGTCAGTGTGGCGGCCACGTCGAAACCGGCGTCGACCAGCGGGCCGTCGACCGCGGCCGCCGGCCGCACGTACTCCAGCCGGGGCAGGCGCTGCCGTTGGGTGAAGTACGTCACCAGGGTCGCGATGTCGGCCGAGGTCGGAGCGGCGCCATCGACCGGAACGGCATAGTTCAGGAATGGATTGGGTGACTGCTCGTTGATGAGGACGAGGAACTGGCCGACGGTCGCCGACCGGCTCTCAATGCCCGCCCGCAGGCAGGCCTGAACGTCATCCAGACGCATCACGTTGTGAAACCTTTCACACGAGGAAGTTCAGGACGCGCGCGCGACGGCGCGCCGACGGGGCCGGTGCTACCGGCCGAAGCTCCTGACCATGGCGTTCACCTCGTGTTTCGCGGTCTCGGACAGCGTAGTTCGCCCGGGGCGAAACCCGCCACCGATTTGGGAACAACCCGAAGAGCTGCGCGGTTACAGCTAACGAAAGGTGAGCCATCGGGGCTCAACTTGAGAAGTAGGAGGGTCCGACATGGCCATCGCCGTGCGGGGTTCCGCCTGGAGCCCCTTCTCCCTGGTCCGGCAGTTCGACTCCGAGTTCGACGCCCTGGTGCGGCGTTCGTTCGGCCAGCAGCGCAGGGTCGCCGGTTTCGTCCCGGCCGCCGACGTCACGAAGGACGGCAACGACGTGGTCGTCACGCTGGCGCTGCCCGGTGTGGACGTCGACAAGGACGTGACCATCGAGGTGACCGAGGGCCGCCTGTCCGTCAGCGGCAGCCGTTCCAGCCGCACCGAGTCCGACCAGGACGGCGTGCTCGTCCGGGAGATCAGCTCCGGCTCGTTCCGCCGGGTCTTCACGCTGCCCAAGGGCGTGACCGCGGAGCACGTCGAGGCCGACTACCAGGACGGTCTACTGAAGGTCCGCGTCCGCGAGGCCGTGCCGCAGGTCGCCGCCCCGGCCACGATCAAGATCCGCAACCACGCGGCCGCCGAGCTGACCGAGCAGCCGGCCGCGCCGGAGGAGGGTTCCCCGGCCCAGGCCGAGTGACCCGCCTCACCCACCAGGGGGCGAGTGAGGGCGGCCAGCCGGTCGCCCTCCACACCCGCCGCCACCACGACCAGGCCCGTGGCCGTTTCCGCCAACCCCCCTCGGGAGGCGGTCACGGGTTGCGCACGCCCGACGGCGCCCGCCAGGCAGCCGGGGCGTGACCTCAGGTACCGGGCGTCCGGCCCGCCGAACCGGGTGCCCGGGCCTGAGCCCTTTCGACCGACCCGGTCCCAGGTGATCCCCTCCCTGGCACCGGGTCGCCCCATGTCATGTGGAGGCCGTCACGCCGACGCCGGATGTCCCGCGTCGGCGAAGAGCTGGTCCCATGCCGCGGCGACCTGCCGCGCGCACGTCTGCGGTGACACACCGCCCACCCCGGTGCCCAGGCCGGGCACCGCGATGCTGCGGATCACCCGGCGCACCGGCCGGCCGTCCTCCAGCAGGCCGTCGTGCCACATCCGGAACACCGCCCGCGCCGCCAGGTACGGGTGCACCGTGTCCACCGGCAGCGTCGTGCCCGGCTCGCGCATCGTCGGCGCGCTGAACAGCCAGCCCGGCTTCACCGCACCGGTCGGCACCACGACGGCCTCGCCCACCGGCTGCTCACCGCCGTGGAACGCCAGCACCGCGC
The DNA here is from genome assembly GCA_035546415.1 of Pseudonocardiaceae bacterium. Classification (GTDB taxonomy): domain Bacteria; phylum Actinomycetota; class Actinomycetes; order Mycobacteriales; family Pseudonocardiaceae; genus DATEPR01. The sequence goes on along the minus strand of DASZXM010000834.1, from coordinate 6,566 downwards.
TGCGCACCCGCTGTTCGATCGCCGGCCACGCGGACGCGTACACCGCGTCGATGCCGCCGCGCATCGTGCCGAACGAGTTCGCCGGGCTCACCACGGCGTCCGTGCCGATTTCCAGGATCGAACCCTGGTGGACCTGGATGCCGGGCCGGTCGGCTGCGATGTCCCGCCAGGCCCGTGTCAGTGAATCGTCGACCGCGCACAACACGATGCGTGGTCCCCGGGTCGGTGTGGTCGCCTCACCCTCCGAGTCCGCGGTCACCCCGTCAGCATGGCATTCCCGCGCCGGTCGACGTAACCAGGTGTCCTACCGGCCGTCCGGGTGATCTGTACCTCGTTGCCCGCCATATGGCCGCCACTAGGGTTGGCACGTGTCGCGTATCGCGTACTTCGGCCCCCAGGGCACCTTCACCGAGCAGGCCGCGCTGGGTCTCGTCGACGCGGTCGCCGACGAGCTGATCCCCGTCGAGACACCGCCCGCCGCGCTGGCCGCCGTCCGCGAGGGACGCGCCGACGCGGCGTGCGTGCCGGTGGAGAACTCCGTCGAGGGCGCGGTGAACGCCACGATGGACGCGCTGGTCGACGGTGAACCGCTGGTCGCGGTCGCCGAGGCGATCCTGCCGGTGCGGTTCAGCGTGCTGGTCCGGCCCGGCGCCACCGCCGCCGACGTGCGCACCGTGGCCAGCCACCCGCACGCGCTGGCCCAGGTGCGCGCCTGGCTGGCCGAGCACCTGCCGCACGCCCCCGTCGTGGCCACGACGTCCACCGCCGCTGCCGCCGTGGCCGTCGCCGCGGGCGAATACGACGCTGCCGTGACCGCGCCGGTCGCCGCCACCCACTACCCGCTGGCCGCGCTGGCCACCGACATCGCCGACGTGGCCGACGCGGCCACCCGGTTCCTGCTGCTGCGCAGGCCGGGGCCGCTGCCCGAGCCGACCGGCGCCGACCGGACGTCGCTGGTCGCGTTCACCGCCGACCGCACCGGCGCCCTGGCCGACCTGCTGGTGGAACTGGCCGAGCGGGGCATCAACCTGACCCGCATCGAGTCCCGTCCGACGCGCGGCCGGCTGGGTGAGTACCGGTTCTACTTCGACGTGGACGGGCACATCGCCGAGGCCCGCCTGGGCGATGCCGTCGCGGCGCTGCGCCGCAGGTGCGCCCAGGTCCGCTTCCTCGGGTCGTACCCGAAGGCCGACGGCGTGGTGACCACGCAGGCGCCGGGCACCTCCGACGAGGACTTCCTCGCCGCGGCCGAATGGGTCGCGCAGATCCGGGAAGGGAAGGGCGCGTGAGGCTGATCCTGGCCCGGCACGGCCAGACCGCCGCCAACGTCCGCATGGCGCTCGACTCGCGGCCGCCCGGCGGCCCGCTCACCGAGGAGGGCCGCAGGCAGGCCGAGGAACTCGCCGCCGCGCTCGCCGACGAACCGGTCGTCGGCGTCTACGCGAGCACGGCGATCCGCGCCCAGCAGACCGCCGAGCCGATCGCGGCCGGGCACGGGCTGGCCGTCCAGGTCGTGGACGGCATCCAGGAGGTCTCCGCGGGCGATCTGGAGGGTCGCACCGACCGGGACGCGTTACGCCGGTTCGTCGAGGTGGCCAGCGCGTGGACCAACGGCGACCTGGACCGCACGATGCCCGGCGGCGAGACCGGCCAGGAGGCGGTCGAGAGGTTCACCACGGCCCTGAAGAGCCTGCGGGCGGCGCACACCGACGACGGCGCGCTGGTGGTCGTCAGCCACGGCGCGATGTTGCGACTGGTCGGGCCGCTGCTCGCGGACAACCTGGCGACGTTCGGCGAGATCTCGTTGCTCCAGAACACCGCGCGAATCGTGCTGGAGGAGGATTCCACGACACGCGGCGGCTGGCATTGTGTGGAGTGGGCCGGAGTTCGGCTGGGCTGAAGGAAAGCGCCGTACGTCGTGTCCGACGGGGTCGCGTTGTCGATCTCCGGCGGGTAACGGTCAACAAGGACCTGACCGGGCACCGTCGCCGGCAACGTAACCTACGACGGGCGGTGGGGACCGGAGGAGCGAGCGGAGAGTGCCTGTGCGGCTGCGGCGAGCGACTCGCCGAACACGGCGGGCGAGTGTCCGGATACTGCGGGTGTGGTGCGCGAGCGAGGGAGTCGGCGTGGGTAGCAGCCAGGACCGCCCTGGGGGGAGCCGGTGAGTACGCAGGACAGCCCGCTGCTGCGGAGCCTCCGGGCAGCGGTGGCGGCCAACCCGGACGACGTGCCGCTGCGGCTGCACCTGGCCGGACTGCTGCTCGACGGCGGCCTCACCGACGAAGGTGTGATGCACATCGCGTCGGCTTTGCAGCGCGAGCCGAACTCGGCGCCCGGCCGGTCGCTGATGGCACGTGCCATGGCCGACCGGAAGGCGCGGCAGGACGACGCCGCCGCGGAGAGCCTGAAGACCCCGCCGTCGGGCATCAAGCTGCCGTCCGCGTCGATGCCGCCGCAGGGCACCACGCCGCCGCAGGGCATCAAGACGCCGCCGCAGGGCATCAAGACGCCACCGCAGGGCATCAAGATGCCGCCCGTGCCCGCCGCGCCCCGGGAGCGGCCGCGCCGCAGGGCCGGTGACGAGCCGACCGAGCGGCACAGCTTCAACTGGGCCGCCGCGGAGAGCCAGTTCCACGGTGTGCCCCAGCCGTTCGTGGACGGCGGTACCGCGCCGCTGGGCGCGCCGATCCTGTTCGACGTGGAGCAGGCGCAGGTGCGGCTGGCCGACGTCGGTGGCATGACCGAGGTGAAGCAGCGGCTCAACGCCGCGTTCCTCGCGCCGATGCGCAATCCGGAACTGCGCCGGATGTACGGCAAGAGCCTGCGCGGCGGCCTGCTGCTGTACGGGCCGCCCGGGTGCGGCAAGACGTTTTTGGCCCGCGCGATCGCCGGTGAGCTGGGCGCCCGGTTCCTCGCCGTGACACTGGCCGACGTGCTGGACATGTGGGTCGGCTCGTCCGAGCGCAACCTGCGCGACCTGTTCGCCGAGGCCCGCCGCGCCGCGCCGTGCGTGCTGTTCCTGGACGAGATCGACGCGCTGGGGCACAAGCGCAGCCAGTTGCGGGCCAGCGCCGCGCAGCGCGGCACCGTGAACCAACTGCTGTCCGAGTTGGACGGGGTGCAGCAGACCAACGAGGGCGTGTTCGTGCTCGCCGCGACGAACCACCCGTGGGACGTGGACGCCGCGCTGCGCAGGCCCGGCCGCCTGGACCGGATGCTGCTGGTGCTGCCGCCGGACCTGCCGGCCCGCGAGGCGATCCTGCGCTACCACCTGCGGGACAAGCCGGTCGCCGGGGTGAACCTGCGGGACCTGGCCAAGCGCACCGAGGACTACTCCGGCGCCGACCTGGCCCACCTGGTGGAGACGGCCGTGGAGCGGGCGCTGATGGAGTCCGCGCGCACCGGGAAGGTGCGCAAGATCGGCATGCGGGACTTCGACGCCGCGCTGGCCGAGGTGCGGCCGTCGACCGGCGCGTGGCTGTCGGTGGCGCGCAACGTGGCGCTGTTCGGCAACAGCGACGGCAGCTACGACGACCTGCACCGCTACCTGAAGCGCCGCCGGATGGCGTAGCGCGCGCACGATGTCGGAGATGACGCCGGCCGAGGCGGCGTTGCGGCTGATCAACGCCGGTCGCGGGGACGACGCGCTCGGCGTGCTGGGCCCGTTCCTGGCCGAGCATCCCACGGACGTGACCACGCTCGGCCTGATGTCGCTGGCCCACCTGCGGGCACACCGCTTCGCCGACGCGCTGGCAGCGGCCGACCAGGCCATCGGCCTGGAGCCCGGGTACCTGCCGGCGTGGCAGCGGCGCAGCATCGCGCTGATCGAACTGAACCGGATGCCCGAGGCGCAGGCCGCCGCCGAGGAGTACCTGCGGCTGGCACCGGACCAGTGGCACGCGCACTACACGATGGCGCGGGTGCTGCGGCCGGTGCGCGGCCGCCGCCAGGAGGCGTTGTCGCACGCGCTGCGGGCCGTGGAACTGGCACCCGAGGACGCCGACGCGCACAACCTGCTCGGCGTGGTCTACCGCGCCGTCGAGGACCGGGAGAGCGCGGAGCGCGCCTATCGCACGGCGCTGTCGCTGGACCCGTCGCACGCGCTGGCCCGCTCCAACCTGGCGCTGCTGACGCTGGGCCGGGTGGGGACCGAACAGGTCATGGCGGGGCTGCGCGAGGCCGCGGCGAACGACCCGCAGCAGCGCGCGATCCACCGGAACATGGCCCTGGTCGCCGTGCTGGCACTGGTCAGGCGGGCCACGTGGCTGGCGTTGGCCGACCTGATGGTGGTGTGGTTCGTGCTGGCGCTGTCCACCGACCCGGGCGACGAGCTGGCGGCGCGGCTGGTGGCGCTGGGCGTGGTGGTCGTCGGCTGGGCGGTGCTGGCCGGCTGGTGGTCGCGCGGGCTGAGACCCTACCTGCGGTCCCTCGTGCCGGCCGCGGTCGGGAAACTGCTGCGCTCGTCGGACGCGCGCTGGGGACTGCTCGGGATCGGCTGTGCCGTGGCGTGTTCGTGCGCGGCGCTGCTGTGGCCGGCGGCCGGGCTGCCGCTGATCGCCGCCGGCTACCTGTTGCAGATCATCGGTTCCGGCACGAGCCGCAGGCTGGCCGCCGTGCACCGCAGGAAAGCGGCCGTCGACCGCGCCTGACCCGCTATCCCCACCCGAGTTCGTGCAGTGTCGCGTCGTCGATGCCGAAGTGGTGGCCGATCTCGTGCACCACCGTCACCCCGACCTGCCGGACGACGTCCGCCTCGGTGCGGCAGATGCGCAGGATCGGCAGCCGGTAGATGGTGATCCGGTCGGGCAGCACACCCGAGTAGTACGACGTCCGCTCGGTCAGCGCCACGCCGTGGTACAGGCCCAGCAGGTGGTGGTTCTCCGGGTTGATGTCCTCCACCAGGACCACGACGTTGCTCATCGCGGCCATGAACCGCTTCGGGATCGTGTCCAGGGCGTCGGCGACGAGTTCCTCGAACCGTTCCCGGGACATCTCCACCGGCACCGTCAGCCGCCCGGCTTGGAGGTGGCCGGCGGCTGCTGGCCGGTGCCGATGCCCTTCACCGAGTTGATCACCGGCCCGAGACCGCTGCCGTCCGGCAGCAGCGAGCCGATCTTGCAGTTCACCTGGTACGAGCCTGCTGCCCAACTTTGTTGCGAAATCGTGTCCCACGTGACGGACAGCTGGTACTGCGACAGGTTGGCGTTGCCCGTGTACGCACTCGCGACGGGCTGACACAGTGTGCCCAGCGCGTGCTGCTGGTCGGCCACGGCCGGATAGCCGTCCGGGAACTTGCCGTGCAGGCTGACCGTGCCCACGATCTCGTACGCGTGCTGGCTGCCGCACGGCACCGGTCCGCCCGCCGCCTTCTTCACCAGCGCCAGGCACGTACCCGTCGGGTACACGTTCGACTGGTCGGCACCCCGTGCCGAGCCGGTGGTCGGCATGAGCTGGCCGGACGGCGTGGACCGCTGCACGCCGCAGCGCAGCGACCGGTCACCGGAGGCCCACTGCGAGGTGGTCGGCTTGAGCGCGCCGACCGTGAACCTGCCGTTCGGGTCGAGTTTGCCCAGGTAGTCGGTGACGCTGGTGGTGCAGCTGGTCTGCGCGGCCTTCTGCCACGCCTGCGCGGTCGGGAACGGCGCACCCGCCGGGTACTGGCCGGAGATGTCCGCGGCACCGGTCACCTCGAACAGGTGCGGCCGTGCGCAGTCGACGGCGGACAGGTTGCTGGCGTCCGGTTTCGACCAGGTCAGGCACGTGCCTGCCGTCGCGTTCGCGACGACCGTGGCCGGGTCCGGCGGGGTCGCGGCCCGTCCGGGCAGCACCGGCCAGCCCGCGACCACGCTGAGCGCGAGCAGCACCACGGCGCCCGCGAAGGCGCCCACCATGTAGAGCCGGGTGCTCCCCGCCGGACTCGTTGGGTGCAGCCAGCCAGCTTTAGCGACCATCGAAGTCCATGATGCCCGGTTGACCAACCGGTGTTCCCGGTCGGGTGTCCGGGATGTGCCAAGCTGGACACCTACCTGCCTGCCCGGGGGAGCGACATGAGCGACGAGGACGACAAGTACCGGCTGCCGGCACCGGACCTGAGCGCGTTCGGCAGCGACGAACCAGGCGGTGACGGACCTGATGAGTCACCGGCCGAACCGGCCGGCTCCGGCGGTCCGCACGGCACCATGCGGTTCCAGGACCGGGAGACCACGTCACCGCGCCCGCCGACCCTGGCCGAGCAGCGTGCCCGGATGCAGGCGGAGAACGCGCTGGCCGAACAGCGGGCCGCGGCGGAGGCCCGGGCGCTCCAGCGGCGCCGGGTGATGATCGGCGGCGGTGTGACCGTCGGCGTGGTGGCCGTCGTCGGCGCCTGGTACCTGCTGGCCAGTCCGAAGACCGTGACCGCGCAGTGCACCGTGGCCAGCGGCGCCCAGACCGACACGATCGTGAACGACCAGTACTGCGACGAGTCGTACGTGACCAGCCACGGCGGCCACATCAGCAACGGCTTCATCTTCCTGCCGCTGCCCGGCGGCGGTTACCAGCAGTACCACTACTACTACGGCGGC
>DASZXM010000833.1:0-5620 GCA_035546415.1 Pseudonocardiaceae bacterium | reverse complement strand
CGGGCCGGGCCGTGGTGTCCGCGACGACCGGGCGTTCGGGCAGCGGGATCGTCCGGTCCGGCACGACGTCGGCCACGGCCGGGTCGGCCCGCAGCCGGGCGATCTCACTCGGATCGGCCGTCGCGGCGACCGCGCTGACCGTGTCGAGCTGCTGGATGTGCGTCGCGCCGTGCCCGCGCAGGTCGGACACGACACCGGCCTGGTCGGCGGCGACGGCCCGCTGCCGCTGGGCGGCCTGGACCTTCGGTTTCAGCTCGGGATGCTGGTTGCGCATCAGCACGATGACGGCCTGGTCGCCGCTGCCCTGGGGGGTCGCCGCCGCGGCGGGCCCGGTCGCCAGCGCGGTCGCGAACACCGCTCCCGAGACGAGGGCCATGGCCGCGCACGCAAAGCGTCTGCCACTCATGGACCATGAGCTTTCGGCAGATCGGGCAGACAATTCAATCGGCTATCGGACGGACTTTTCGACATCGGACGTGTCAACCGGTTGACCCGGACAGCGGTTGACCAGCACCACGGTCGACGTCAGGCCGACGTCCAGCCGATCAGTTCGTCCGCGCCACGCGTGTTGATCACCCGCTCCGGCGGGATGTCGAACTGCTCGGCGCGGCGGCAGCCGTCGTCCAGCCAGTCGAGTTGGCCGGGTGCGTGGGCGTCGGTGTCGATGGCGAACACACAACCCAGCTCGACCGCCATCTTCAACAGGTTGTCCGGCGGGTCCCGGCGTTCCGGCCGGCAGTTGATCTCGACCGCGACACCGTTCTCCCGGCACGCCGTGAACACCCGTTCCGCGTCGAACGTCGACTCGGGACGGCCGCGACCGGTGATCAGCCGGCCGGTGCAGTGCCCGAGCACGTCGACGGCCGGGTTGCGGACCGCGGCGATCATCCGGGGCGTCAGCTCCACCGACGGCATCCGCAGGTGCGAGTGCACGCTGGCGACGACCACGTCCAGCCGGTCCAGCAGCTCGGGCAGCTGGTCGAGGGAGCCGTCGTCCAGGATGTCCACCTCGATCCCGGACAGCACCCGGAACGGCGCCATCTCCTCGTTGATGCCCTCCAGCAGGTCCAGTTGCCGCAGCAGGCGGTCGGCGGACAGGCCGCGGGCCACCGTCAGCCGCGGCGAGTGATCGGTCAGCGCCACCCACTCATGGCCCAGGTCGCGGGCTGCTCGGGCCATCTCGTCCGGCGGGCTGCCACCGTCGGACCAGTCGGAGTGGGTGTGGCAGTCGCCGCGCAGCGCCGACCGCATGGCCGAGCGCTCACCCGGGTCGGGGGCCTCGCCGGAGACCTTCGTCAGGTAGTCCGGGACACGGCCGGCAGCGGCCTGCTCGACGACAGCCGCCGTCGCCTTGCCGATGCCCGGCAGGGCCTCCAACGTGCCCTGCTCGATCCGCTGGGCGAGGTCGGCCGCTGACAGGCCGTCCACCACCGCGGCGGCCTTCCGGAACGCGCGCACACGGTAGGTCGGTGCACCTGCCCGCTCCAGCCGGAACGCGATCTGCCGCAGTGCCTGTACCGGGTCCACTCCCCTACCAATACTCCATCCGGCTCAGAGTTTCGCCTTCTTGCCGTAGGCGAGTCGCTTGGCCTTGATCATCGAGAACCGTTCGGCCTGGGCCTGCTTGTCGCCGAACGCCAGCTCGGAGATCGCGTCGTAGATCTCCTCCGGCTTGGGCAGGTGGGTGATCCGGTTGAACGCCTGGATCTGGCCCGCGGACTCGACGACGATCGTGCCGTAGCCCAGCAGCCGTCCGGCGGCGTTGCGCTCGTAGGTGAGGTCGGTGACCTTGGTGATCGGCATCATCGCGATCCGTGTGGTGAAAACACCGGTGGTCAGGATGAACCGCTTGTCGGTGACCACGAGCCGCTCGTCCCACCACGAGAACAGCGTGTAGGCGAACCGCAGCAGCACCAGGACGCCCGCGTACCAGAGGATGTTCTGGAAGATGGGCGAATCGGACGGGATCAGGTAGGACACACCCATCAGGACGGTGAGCAGTGCGGCGGCCTCGAAGACGTCCCACGCGATGATGGACCAGTGCCGGCGGACGCGGATGACCCGTCGCTCCGTCGGCAGGATGTACTCGTTCGGATCGTGTGTGCCGAACATGCCTGCGGATCCCCTGTCGCCGCGCGGATGAAACCTGCTCGGGGAAATACTGCCCTAACCGAGCACTCCGTCCAACAGGTTCCGCTCGACCAGCAGCTGTAACACGCTGCGCGCGGCCGCCGCGGCGTCGACGTCGGTGGTGTCGAGTGTCAGGTCAGGGTGGTCGGGTGGCTCGTAGACGTCGTCCACACCGGTCAGCCCGGTCAGCTCGCCCGCGTAGGCACGCGCGTAGAGGCCCTTCGGGTCGCGGCGGGCGCACTCGGTCACCGGCGTCGCCACGTAGACCTCGACGAACGCCGTGTCCCGGGAGCAGTGGTGGTTTCGGACGGCCTGCCGGGTGTCCGCACGGGGCGCGATGACCGGGACGAGCACGAGGATGCGGTGGCTGGCGAGCAGTTCGGCGACGAAGCCGACCCGGCGGCCGTGGGTGTCCCGGTGCTCGGCGGAGAAGCCCAGGTCACTGGAGATGGTGGTGCGCAGTTCGTCACCGTCGAGTATCTCGGTCTCGACGGCACCGGCCACCATCGATTCGACGGTCGACGCGATGGTCGACTTGCCGGCGCCGGGCAGGCCGGTCAGCCACACGGTGACTCCACGACGGAGACGCATTCTTCGTGAATTCCCCTTCTCCGGTGGGTACCTCGGCAGTGTGGCCACCGTAGAGGGCGACGCGCCGCGATCCCGAGTGATCGGCGCCGACGTTCGGCCTTCTTATCGTTTTCTGAGCCAACTATTAGGCCGACGCTCAGAATCGGAGTGCTTCGTCGAGTTAGGGTCTGGTGCTTGTGTCCCCCGTTTCCCGTCGAATCCATCTGCACGTCGGCCTACCCAAAACCGGCACCACGACGTTGCAGGAAGTGCTGTGGCACAACAGAACTGCACTGGCAGCAGCGGGGCTGCTCTATCCGGGCAGGGACTCGACGGCACACCACCGGGCGGCCGTCGACCTGATGCGGGAACGCTATCGCGGCTGGCTGGAACCGGGTATGGCCGGCGCGTGGCGGCTGCTCGTCGAACAGCTCGCCGCGTGGCCCCGCGACGCCGTCGTGTCCAGTGAGCTGTTCGCGCCGAGCGAACCAGACGCGGTCGCGGAAGTGTTGTCCGCCTTGGACTTCGCCGAAGTGCACGTCATCTGCACGGTCCGCGACATCGCCCGGCAGATCCCGTCGGTGTGGCAGGAGGACGTGAAGAACCAGCGCACGCTGACGTTCGGCGAGTTCCTGACGCACCTGCGGCCGGGCAGGCGCACGGACGTAGGCGAACTGTTCTGGTCCTATCAGGACCTACCGGCGGTGCTGGCGAACTGGCCGGTGCCCGCCGAACGCGTGCACGTCGTGACAGTCCCGCCGCGCGGATCGGCGGAAAACCTGCTGTGGCAGCGGTTCGCCACTGTGCTCGGGGTGGACCCGGACGGGTTCGACACGAAGACGTCGCGGCGCAACGCGTCACTGGGCGTCGCCGAGACCGAACTGCTGCGCCGGCTGAACGAAGCCCTCGCCGACACGATCGACTGGCCACACTACGTCCGGATCGTGAAGGACCAACTGGCCGAGGACATCCTGCCCCGCCGGACCGGCGGGACGGCTCTCGCCCTACCGGCGGCCGACCGCGCGTGGGCCGCGGAGGTGGGCCGTGGGTTCGCGGCCCAGGTGGCACGCGCCGGCTACCACGTGGCCGGTGACCTGCGTGATCTCGTGCCCGCCGACGAACCGGCCGCCGATGCCGCGGCGGCCGGCGGCGGTGACGCGGCCGACGGTGACGTGGGCGACGGTGACGTGGGCGACGGTGACGTGGCCGACGGTGACGTGGCCGACGGTGACGTGGCCGACGTAGCCGTCGCGGCGCTCGCCGAGATCATGCGCCGCGCCGCGCGGGCCGATCCGTCCGACCGGTCCGCGCGGCGACTGCGCAGGCTGCTCCTCGATCTGTCCGAACAGCACCCCAGGGTGATGGCCGCCCGCCGGGTGTACTGGCGCACCAGGGCCAAGTTCCACCAGGCGACGGCCTATCGGCGGCGTTAGACCGCTTCCAGCGGGCGTCCGGTCGTGCGCGGGCCGAGCACCGTGACATCCAGTGCCACCACGACCATCGCACACGCCACGACCGTGAACAGCACGTTCGGACCCGCGTGGTGCAACAGCGGGACCAACACGAACGGCATCGCGGCCGTGGACAGCCGGGACAGCGAGTACGTGCCGCTGGCCGCCGTCGACCGCAGTGCCGTCGGGAAGATCTCGGCCTGGTAGATGTGGTAGGCGTTGGAGAACACGTTGCTGACGGCGGTGTAGAGGAAGCCGAACGTCAGGATCAGCGCGGTCGTCGACGAGTAGCCGAACGCCAGGCCCAGCACGGCCATGGCCAGCACTGACCCGATGACCAGGAACTTCCGTTCGATCCGTTCCACCAGCGGCAGCGACAGTGCCGAGCCGATCGGGTAGCCCAGGAACGTGAGCGACGTCAGCAACAGCGACTTGGCGATCGGGAAACCCTTGGCGGCCAACACGAGCGGCACGAGCGTGCCGAAGCCGTAGTAGCCGAGGGTCTGCAACAACTGGAAGATTGTCATCATCGCGGTGCGCCGGCCCAGGCGCTTGCCGAACAACTCCGTGAGCCGACCGGACTCCTCCGCCACCGCGGTGTTGGCCACCGGTTCGGGCAGCCGGTCGCCCGCCTCGCTCTCCATCCGGGTGACGATCGCGTCGGCCTCCTGGTGCCGGCCGGCGGACGTCAGCCACCGCGGCGACTCGGGCAACCCGCGACGCAGCAGGAACACACAGCCCGACCCGACGGCGCCGATGACGAACATCCAGCGCCAACCCGGCACGCCCAGCCACTCGCGCTGTGCGATCCCGTTGGCCAGGAAGCCCACGGCGGGCACACCGATGAACGACAGCGTGTAGGCGAGCGCGATGAACCGACCGCGCTGCCGGGCGGGCAGGATGTCGGTGAGGTACGTGTCGGCGAGGGGCGGTTCGGCGCCCAGGCCGACGCCGGCCACGAACCGGGTCGTCATCAGCATGATCGGGTTCGGGCTGAACGCGCCGATGAACGAGAACACGGCGTAGAGGGACAGGTTCAGCAGGAACGCGCCGCGCCTGCCGAACCTGTCGGCCATCCGGCCGAGCAGCAGCGCGCCGAGGAACATGCCCACGAACGTGGACGCGAGCACGGCGGGCAGCAGCGCGTTGGACAGGTGGAAGCTCTTCACCAGCACGGTGCTGAGCACACCGGCCAGGAAGACCTCGTAGAACTCGAAGAACAGGCCGAGCCCGACAGCGACGGTGGCACGCCGGTGCGTCCTGGTGATCGGTAAGCGATCGAGCCGGGCCGCGATCGCGGGTCCGGTCATGGTCGCTGCCAAGTCGGAGTTGTTGCCGGTGGTGGTCATTCCGTCTCCTGGGCATCGTTGCGAACCGGAATACGGGTTAGTGACCCATGATGTGGCGGCGAGGTTGCAGGGTCAAGGGACGCAGAGCGACGGTAGTGTGACACGCAGCACCGGATCGAT
>DASZXM010000832.1:0-3912 GCA_035546415.1 Pseudonocardiaceae bacterium | reverse complement strand
GTGACCTCAAGGAACCGGTTGTCCTCGCTCTCGTCGTACATGCGCTCGACGGTGTGCTGGATCATCGCGTCGATGCACGCCCGCCGGTCGTGGCCGAACTCCAGCAGGTCGTCGGCGTGGATCGGCAGGTCGGCCGTGAGGTACTTGGTGAAGATGTCCCGGGCGGCCTCGGCGTCCGGCCGCTCGATCTTGATCTTCACGTCCAGCCGGCCAGGGCGCAGGATCGCCGGGTCGATCATGTCCTCACGGTTGGAGGCGCCGATGACGATGACGTTCTCCAAGCCCTCCACACCGTCGATCTCGGACAGCAGCTGCGGCACGATCGTGGTCTCCACGTCCGAGCTGACACCGCTGCCCCGGGTACGGAAGATCGAGTCCATCTCGTCGAAGAACACGATCACGGGGGTGCCTTCGGAGGCCTTCTCCCTGGCCCGCTGGAAGATCAGGCGGATGTGGCGCTCCGTCTCGCCCACGAACTTGTTCAGCAGTTCGGGGCCCTTGATGTTGAGGAAGTACGACTTGGCCTGGCCGTCGTCGTCACCGCGGGCCAGCGCGACCTGCTTGGCCAACGAGTTGGCCACCGCCTTGGCGATCAGCGTCTTGCCGCAGCCGGGAGGGCCGTACAGCAGCACGCCCTTCGGCGGGCGCAGCTTGTACTCGTTGAACAGGTCGGCGTGCAGGAACGGCAGTTCCACGGCGTCGCGGATCTGCTCGATCTGCCGGAACAGGCCGCCGATGTCCTCGTAGCGGACGTCCGGCACCTCCTCCAGCACGAGGTCCTCGACCTCCGCCTTGGGCACCCGCTCGTACGCGTAGCCGGCTTTGCCGTCCACGAGCAGCGAGTCACCGGGCTTGATCGGCGCGTCGGACAGCGGGTCGGCGAGCCACACCACCCGCTCCTCGTCGGCGTGCCCCACCACGAGAGCGCGGAGCGCGCCGCCCGCTGTTTCCGCCGGCAGCACCTCCCGCAGCGTGCAGACCTCGCCGGTGCGTTCGAAGGAGCCGCCTTCGACCACGGTGAGCGCCTCGTTGAGCCGCACCGACTGCCCGATCCGGAGCGTGTCCGCCTCCACCGCCGGAGACACGGCCACCCGCATCCGCCTGCCGGAGGTGAAGACGTCCACGGTGCCGTCCTCGAACCGGCGGAGGAACACGCCGTAGCCGCTCGGCGGTTGGGCGAGCCGGTCGACCTCTTCCCGCAGTGCGAGAAGTTGGCCGCGCGCCTCGCGCAGCGTCTCCACCAGCTTGGCGTTCCGTTCGGTGAGCTGGCTCACCCGCTCGGACGCTTCGGCAAGGCGCTGTTCGAGCAGCCTGGTGTGCCGAGGTGAATCATTGATCTTCCTGCGGAGCAGAGCAACTTCGTCTTCCAGGAACCGGATCTGCGCGGACATCTCGGCGTTGCTCTGGCCGGTGGTCCGCTCGCCACCCTCATCGGGCTGGCTACCGGGACGGTCGTGCTGCATTGTCGGCACCCTCCTCCCGCGGTCGTGTACTCCAAGGTACCGGCGATCACCGTCAATCGGGGGTATCTACATGGTCACCGGTTCGGCACGGCGGTTCAAAGTGCCGCTCTGGGGGATGAACTACTCCGAATCGGTGTCTGTTGGAACCGGCCAACCGCTACGGTGCGTCCAACAGCTAGTCCAAGCGCGCTCACCAGGTGATCCTCGCCACAGCGCCGCATGTCAAAGGAGAGTAGATGTCCGTCCCGCCGCAGCAGCCGGGACCGTACGGCCAACCCGGTCCGTACGGTCAGCAGCCGGGTGGTTTCGGCCAGCAACCGGGTGGCTACGGCCAGCAGCCGGGGCAGCAGCCCGGCTTCGGGCAGCAGCCCGGTTACGGTCAGCAGCCCGGTTTCCCGCAGACCGGCCCACAGCCGCAGCAGCCGGGTGGTTTCGGCCAGCCCAGCGGCGGCTTCCCCGCCCAGCCCGGTGGTTTCCCGGGCCAGCAGCAGCCGGGTGGCTACCCGGGTTTCCCCGGCGGCCCCGGTGACAGCGGGTCGGGGAAGAACAAGGCACTGCCGTGGATTCTCGCCGGCGGTGGCGTCGTGGTCGTCGGCGTCGTCGTGGTGCTGCTGTTCGTCTTCGGTGTGTTCGGCGGGGGCAGCACGAGCAGCCCGGACGCGGTCGCGCAGGCCGTCGCCGACGCGTTCAACTCGCAGGACAGCAGCAAGGCGGACGCCGTCTCGTGCGACGGGAAGACCTCGCCGACCGACAGCCAGGCGCTCCAGGAGATGAAGAGCGCGCAGATCAAGGCCACCGTGAACGGCAAGGCCACGGTCAGCGGCGACACCGCGAAGGCGACCATCCACCTGAACTTCAAGCAGGAGGGCCACACGTTCGACGTGGACGGCATCCTGTCGATGAAGCAGCAGAACGGCAAGTGGTGCGTCCCGGCGGACGGCTTCGCTCCGGACGAGAAGTCCGTGAAGATCGACGGCCAGAGCGAAGGCGACATCATGGGCAGCGGCGGCTCCGACTCCAGCGGAATGTCCGACGACGAGTTCCCGTCCGACGACAACAGCTTCCCGTCGGACGACAACGGTGACGGCGGCATGCCCAGCCTGCCCGGCGGCGGCTGAGCCGACCGTCGACGAAGGCCACTCCCGGCCGGGTTCCGCATCGCGGAGCCCGGCCGACGTGTGCCACCCTGGTCAACACCATGAACCAACCCCAGCAGCCAGGGCCGTACGGCGGTCAGCCCGATCCCTACGGCCACCAAGGGCCATACGGGCCCGCACACCAGGGCGGTTACGGCCAACCGGCGCCCGGCCAGCCCGCGCCGGGCGGTCCGGGACCCGGCCAGCCGTATCCAGGGCAGCCGTACCCGGGGCAGCAGCCGTACGGCCAACCGGGGCAGTACCCCCAGTACGGGCTGCCGCCCGGCCAGTTCGGCCAGCCCGACCCGTACGGGCAGCCGCCGCCGGGCACTCCCGGTTACCTGCCGCCCGGCTATGTCCCCATGGACGCCCAGGGCGGAGGTCCGCCGCGCAGGTCCCGCACCGGCCTGATCATCGGTCTGGTCGTGGCGCTGGTCGTCGTGGGCGCCGGC
This sequence comes from Pseudonocardiaceae bacterium, assembly GCA_035546415.1. Taxonomy (GTDB): domain Bacteria; phylum Actinomycetota; class Actinomycetes; order Mycobacteriales; family Pseudonocardiaceae; genus DATEPR01. Next base: position 861 of record DASZXM010000832.1, on the reverse strand, counting down.
ATCGGCGCGTACTTCCTGTTCTTCACCAAGAGCGACCAGCAGGAGGCCGACGACGTCGTCACCGGCTTCGCGCAGTCGTACACGTCGCTGGCGCACAGCATGTCCACCGGCGACCTGGCGAAGGTCAAGACGTATCTGTGCACGAAGGACCAGCAGGCCGTGCAGTCCATCTACGACGACGAGAAGCAGAACGGCGGCGCGGACACCTCGTTCTCCATGACGACGTCCAACACGATGGTCACCGGCGGCACCGGGACGTTCAACGTGGTGATCAAGGACAAGGACGGCTCACCGCAGACGCACAAGGGCAAGCTGGTCAAGCAGAACGACAAGTGGCTCGTGTGCGACACGCTGGGCGGATAGCGCCCTGACTCAACCCTTGCTGGGGCGTCGTTGCGGTTTCGGCGCGACGACGCCGTCGGCGAGGCGGCGCGCGGTGAGCAGGAACGCGGTGTGGCCGACCATGCGGTGTTCGGGGCGGACGGCCAGGCCGACGACGTGCCACGGGCGCATCAGCGTTTCCCACGCCTGCGGTTCGGTCCAGCACTCCTGTTCGCGCAGCGCCTCGGTGATCCGGGACAGCTGCGTCACCGTCGCCACGTAGACGACGAGCACCCCGCCGGGCCCCAGGTTCGCCGCGACCGTCGGCAGGACCTCCCACGGCGCCACCATGTCCAGCACGATCCGGTCCACCTCACCGGTGTGCTCGACGACATCGCCGACGTGCAGCGTCCAGTTGTCCGGTGTCGCGCCGAAGAACTGTTCGACGTTCCGCACCGCGTGCACGGCGTGGTCGTCACGGACCTCATAGGACGTGACCGAACCGGACTCACCGACGGCCCGCAGCAGCGAGCACGTCAG
>DASZXM010000831.1:0-2597 GCA_035546415.1 Pseudonocardiaceae bacterium | reverse complement strand
CACCCAGTGGGTTGACGTCGGGCCACGCTGGGTCACCTCATCCACATCGGACATGAACTCCGGGAACAGTTCGAACTGCGTCCACTGGTCGTACGCGACACGTACCGGGACGGCGACGTCCACGGACTTCTCGTACACGGGCATGGTGTCGTCCTCCTTCTTGTTGACTTCGGGGGACGGGTGGTCAACGCTCCGCGCGGCGCTCCGCTCCGGTTTCCCCCGCGTAGCCGCTGTCGTCGTCGGAACCCATACCGACGAACGACGTGTCCTTCGGCGGCTGGGCGGCGTCGTGGCGCACGTCGGCCTCCTGGCCGGCCTGCTGCGCCTTCGTTCGGCCGGCGAACCACCGCTTCAGTCGTTGCCACATGTCAGTGGCGTACCCAGCGGGCACCGACCGCACACCTGGTCAGCGGGAGCGGATCCACTCCTCGACCGGCCCCAGGTCGGCGACCAGGTCGTGATACGCCTGGTCACGGTCGGGGGCACGCAGCACCGCCGACGGGTGCACCGTGACCAGGAACGACCACTCGCCCGGCAGGTCGTCGGCCACCGAGTCCGGGCGTGGCATCAGTTCGCCGCGGTGTTCGGTGAGGCGGAAGCGCGGACCCGCCACCGCCTGGACCGCCGTCGCACCCAGGCACACCACCAGTTTCGGGCGGACCGCCGCCAGTTCGCCGGCCAGCCACGGGCGGCACGCGGCGATCTGGCCGCTTCTGGGTCGCTGGTGGATGCGGCGCTTGCCCCGCTCGGCCGGTCGGAACGAGAAATGCTTCACCGCGTTCGTCAGGTAGACCGCCTTGCGGTCGATACCCGCCTCGGCGAGCGCCTTGTCCAGGAGGCGGCCCGCGGGGCCGACGAACGGTTCCCCCGCCCGGTCCTCCCGGTCACCGGGTTGCTCGCCGATCATCACCACCTTCGCCGAGGCGCGTCCCTCGCCGAACACCGTCTGGGTCGCGTTCCGGTACAGGTCGCAGCCCTGGCAGGTCGCGGCCGCCGCGCGCAACGCGTCGAGTCCACCCGTCTCGGGTAGGAAATCCACAGCACTCACGCCCTCCGGGTACCCGTGTTTCGGTCCGCTGGACCCGGGGAAGAAGAAGGGCATGGAGATCGCCGCGTGGTGGGCGTTCCTGGTGGTCGTGTGGATCGCGTCGCTGAACAGCTTCTCGATCGCGGAGTTGGTGGCCGCGGCCCTGTTCGCCGTGCCCGGCGCGTTCGCCGCACGCGCCGGTCGGCGTGCTGCGGGGGTGCGATGGCGGCTGCCGTCCGGGTGGTTCCGCTGGCTGCTCACCCTGCCCGTGGCGATCGCGCACGACGTCGTCGCCGTGTTGGTGTTGGCCGTGCGGCCACGGTCCCGCGAGGGCGACGACGAGTTCCGCCCGCTGCCACTGCCCGACGAGCCCACCGAAGCCTGCCGCGCCGGACGGGAGGCCATGACGACCGTGATCCTGTCCTCGACACCGGGGTCCGTGGTGGTGGACGCCAACGCCGAACACGACGAACTGCTCGTGCACACCCTCCCGGTCGGCGACACCGCGCTGGAACGGCAGGTGCGCCGATGACACTCTGGGTGGTCGCCGCCTGTGTGTTGCTCATCGGCTGCCTGGTGCCAGCGATGCTCATCGCCTACCGGGACACCGCCCCGCGGCGGGTCGTCGGGATGAGCCTCGTGTCCTCCGCCGGCACGATCCTCATGGTGGTGCTGTGCCAGGCGTTCAACCAGTCCAGTTACCTGATCGTGCCGCTCGTGCTGGCCCTGCTGTCGTTCCTGGGCACGCTCGTGTTCACCCGGCTGCTCGGCGCGCGGGATGACTAGCGTCGTCGCCGACGTCCAGGTCGGCGCGGGGACGCTCGTCGCGGTGCTGGCGGCCTTGGGTGCGCTGCGGGCCCGGTCGGCGTTCCGGCGGCTGCACTATCTGACGGCGTTGACGTCGGTCGCCGCGCCGCTGATCGGTGTCGGTGCCGTCGTGGCCGACGGTTTCGGCTTCGCCGGCGCGACCGTCCTGGCGACCGTGGTGCTGCTCGCCGCCACCGGCCCGGTCCTCGGCGCTGCCACCGGCAGGCTCAACGCACAGCGGGACGGCATCGTCGAAGTGGAGACACCGGAATGATCGTCGTGGTGCTGGTGCTGTTGGGACTGGTCGCCGTCGGCGGGACCGTCGTCGCGCTCACGTCCGACCCGAAACGCCAGGCCGTCACGCTGTCGGTGTACGGCGTGCTGCTCAGCCTCCTGTTCCTCGCGCTCGCCGCGCCGGACGTCGCACTGTCCCAGGTGACGATCGGCAGTGCCGTCGTCCCGCTGATGGTGCTGCTCACCGTTCGCACCGTGCGGTCGGTGAAGGCGAAGCGGCGGTGAGACGACGGTGAGCCGGACGGTTCGGTACGTCGTCTTCGGCGTCGGCTGCGCGGGCCTGCTGGTGCTGCTCGTCGCCGCGCTGCGGCTGATGCCGCCGTTCGGTGGCAGTGGACATCCGTACCGGGACATGGCGGTGGCGGCCGCCCTGCTGCGGCACGCGCCAAACGTCGTCACGTCCATCAACTTCGACCAGCGCGGCCTGGACACGTTCGGCGAGGAGACGATCCTGCTGGCGTCGGTCATG
>DASZXM010000830.1:0-9959 GCA_035546415.1 Pseudonocardiaceae bacterium | reverse complement strand
AGGACGGCCCGTCGGTGCCGACGGCCCGCCGCATCAGGTGGACGTCGGCCTCCTTGCCGGACTTGAGCACGCCCAGGTCGGTGTCCTCGGCGGCCAGGTCGGTGACGACCCAGTCCGGCCGGGGTTTCGGTCCGTGCTCGGCCACGTCCCACGTCGACCAGCGGTCGCCGTGCGGGGGCCGGTCGGCGGCCGTGTCCTCACGCAGGTCGGCCAGCCGGGCCTTCTCGTGTTCGGTGAGCCTGCCGCCGCTGCGCGGCTCCACGCGGCGCCGCTTGCGGGAGCGCATGCGCTCGGCCGAAGGGAAGTCGTCGGAACGGGAATAGTCGTACTCGCGCACGAGTGGTGCTCCTTGCGGGTGGAGGGACCGCCCCGCGGAGCGCGCCGCGCTACCGGACCGGGGCGGGCGGACAGGTGCTGACCACGTCCGCGACAATGGGCTTGCGCACGGGGCACCTCCTTCCCACCACCGACCGGCCGTTCCGGTCGAGACCACGCGCAGTCTGGAGCAACCGCGCGCGGCCGGCAACCGATTTACCCGGTGACCATCTCCAGGGCCCGCTCACCGGTCTGCTCGACGGTCAGCCCGGCGGCCCGCGCGACCCGCAGCACCGCGGCCACACCGCGCGGTTCCCGGGGTGCCAGCGCCAACGCCCTGGCCAGTTGGCCCTTGTATGCCTTGTTGAAGTGGCTGACCGAGATCCGTTTCCCGGCGCGTTCGGTGACCACCCGGACGGTGACCGCGGCGGGCAGTTTCGCCAGGTTGGCGTACGCACCCGACCGCAGGTCGACGACCAGCTCGTCGGATGCCAGCGCGGGTTCGAGCACCGGCCGCCACACCTGGGCCAGCGAGCCGATGCCCGGCAGGGCGCTGTCCCCGGAGCACCGGTAGGCCGGTATCGGGTCGCCGGCCCGTACCACGCCGAACAGCGCCGACGCGACGGCCAGCCGGCCGCCGGCACGACGCTGCTGCGCCCGGGAGAACGAGCCGAATCCGAGCGCGTCGTACAGCACGCCCGTGTACCGCAGCAGCGCCGGCATGGTCGGCGACTCGAACAGCGCGGCGTTGCGGGCCACCTCGTCGGCCTGCCGCTCGGACAGGTCCAGCGCCGCCAGGCTGGCCGGCACGTCCCGCGCCAGGTCGACCAGCGCGTCGGCCAGCTTCCGCCGCACCGGGGTCAGCTCGGGGAAGGACAGCGCGTCGAAGTCGAGCGGCGCACCCCCGCCACCGGACGCCTTGGTCTCCGACGGAGGCAGCAGTACCAGCACGAACCCAGAGAGTAGCCGTAACCCGGATGCGCGCCCGCCCGTGCGGTGACTACGCTTTCGGGACCGCCCACGAGTTGTTCTCAAGGAGCGACAAAGCCGTGATCACCAGGATGTCGTCGCTGTTCCTGCGCACCCTGCGCGAGGACCCAGCTGACGCCGAAGTACCCAGCCACCGGTTGCTCGTTCGCGCGGGTTACGTCCGCCGCGTCGCCCCGGGCGGGTTCTCCTGGCTGCCGCTCGGCCTGCGGGTGCTGCGCAACATCGAGCGCGTCGTGCGCGAGGAGATGGACGCGATGGGCGCGCAGGAGATCCAGTTCCCCGCGCTGCTGCCCCGCGAGCCCTACGAGGCCACCAACCGGTGGACCGAGTACGGCCCGAACATCTTCCGCCTCAAGGACCGCAAGGGCGCCGACTACCTGCTCGGCCCCACCCACGAGGAGCTGTTCGCGCTCACCGTGAAGGGTGAGTACAACTCGTACAAGGACTTCCCGGTCACGCTGTACCAGATCCAGACGAAGTACCGCGACGAGGCACGGCCCCGCGCCGGCATCCTGCGCGGCCGCGAGTTCCTGATGAAGGACTCGTACTCGTTCGACCTGGACGACGAGGGCCTGGCCCGCTCGTACCGGGCGCACCGGGACACCTACATCCGGATCTTCGACCGCCTGGGCCTGAAGTACGTGATCGTGTCGGCGATGTCCGGCGCGATGGGCGGTTCCGCGTCCGAGGAGTTCCTCGCCGAGGCGGAGAACGGCGAGGACACGTTCGTGCGCAGCACGGCGTCGGACTACGCGGCCAACGTCGAGGCCGTCGTGACGCCCGCACCGCCCGAACAGTCCATTGCGGACAAGCCCGAGGCGCAGGTCCACCACACGCCCGGCACGCCGACGATCCAGACGCTGGTCGACTTCCTCAACGCCGCCGACCTCGGCCGCACGTTCACCGCGGCCGACACGCTGAAGAACGTGCTGGTGAAGGTCCGCCAGCCCGGTACGCAGGACTGGACGCTGCTGGCCGTCGGCGTGCCCGGCGACCGCGAGGTCGACATGAAGCGCCTGGAGGCGGCGCTCGACCCGGCCGAGGTGGCACTGCTGGAGGACGCCGACTTCGCCGCGAACTCCTTCCTGGTCAAGGGATACATCGGTCCCGGCGCGCTGGCCGGCAACGGCGTGCGCTACCTCGTCGACCCCCGCGTGGTCCGCGGCACGGCGTGGGTGACCGGCGCCGACAAGCCCGACCACCACGTGGTGGACCTGGTGTGCGGCCGGGACTTCACGCCGGACGGCACGATCGAGGCCGCCGAGGTGCGCGAGGGCGACCCCGCGCCGGACGGCGAGGGCACGCTGATCGCGGCGCGTGGCATCGAGATCGGCCACGTGTTCCAGTTGGGCCGCAAGTACACCAACGCGTTCGGCGTGGACGCGCTGGGCCCGGACGGCAAGCCGATCCGGATCACCATGGGCTCCTACGGCATCGGCGTGTCCCGCCTGGTGGCCGTGATCGCCGAGCAGAGCCACGACGCGTCCGGCCTCATCTGGCCGCGCAACGTCGCGCCCGCCGACGTGCACGTCGTGATCGCCGGCAAGGACGACTCGATCCGGCAGGGCGCCGAGCGCCTGGCCGCCGACCTCGACGCCGCCGGCGTCTCGGTGCTGCTGGACGACCGCACGTCCAGCCCGGGCGTGAAGTTCGCCGACGCCGAACTGATCGGCGTGCCGACGATCCTGGTGGTCGGGCGCGGCCTGGCCAACGGGGTCGTGGAGGTCAAGGACCGCGCCACGAACGAGCGCACCGAGGTCCCGGTCGACCAGGCCGTGGCGCACCTGGTGGAGCTGGTGCGCGGATAGCCCCCGTCCGGACCGCCAACCGCCGGACCGCCGGCACGCCGGACCGGCGGTCCGCTGGAAACGGTCGGTGTCGTCCTGCGCCGTCCTGGTGGGCCGTCGGCGTCGCTCACGGCAGGATCGCGGCGAGCGCCTCCGCGGTGTCCCCGAGGTCGGGCAGGACGGCGTGTGCGCCCGCGGTGCGCAGGTCGTCCGCCGAGTAGTCGCCGGTGGCCACGCCGACCGCGCGGGCGCCCTGCGCGAGGGCTCCGGCCACGTCGTGGGGTGTGTCACCGACCACCACCGCCGACTCGCCTGCGAACGACACGCCGTGCCGGTTCCGTGCTCCCGCCAGCGCGTCGGCCACCAGCACCGACCGGTCCTCCGACGAGTCGCCGTACCCGCCGATCTCCAGGTCCAGGTACTGGTCAAGGCCGAACGCGCCGACCTTGTAGCGCGCGATCGGCCGCACGTTCCCGGTCACCAGCGTCTGCGCGACGTCGTCCATGCCGGCGATCTTGCGCAGCACGTCCTCGACGCCCGGCAGGACGATGCCCAGCGCGGCCATCCGCTCCCGCTCACCGCCCGCCTCGCGGACCGCGACCTCGTACAGCCGCCCGATCAACGCGTCGGTCGGCGCGACGTCCACGCCGGCCAGCAGTTCCCTGGCGATCCAGCGGTCGGTCCGGCCGGCCATCCGGGGCACGTCGGTCAGTTCCCGCCCGGTCACCTCCAGCACGGCGCGGTGCAGCCACCTGCCCCGCACCGGCCGCATGTCCACCAACGTCAGGTCCACGTCCCACAGCACGAGCGTTCGCACGTCCGAATGTCCCGTCACTTCGTCGGTCGGGCCGTCCCGACGATGGTCAGCAACTCGCCGTCGGTGGCCGGTGCCGGTTGCGCCGGCCCGCCTGCCACGTCCGCGTTGACCAGCAGCACGCCGTCATGATCCGGGAACTGGAGCACGAACACCAGCAGTTCGCCCGTACTGGCCAGGCACGGGTCGGCGTGCTGGGTGGCCGTGGCGCGCACCAGGACGCCGCGCAGCAGCGCTCCGGACCGGGTGCGCCGCTGCACCGGGCGGGCCGGGCCGATGGCGACCTTCGGCAGTGAACTGCCGGTCGCGTAGTACTGGTTCGCGGCGCTCTGCGCGATCGACGCGGCCAGGCTGCCCGGGTCGATGTGCGGCGCGGAACCGCTGCCCAGCACGCCGCGCAACAGCCGTTCCAACGGCTTGCCGCACGTGTACGCGGTGCGTTCGGCACCCTGGGCGAGCGTCACCGAGCCGACCTTGCCGACCTGCGGGTTCGTCGACCAACCGGTGGGTGGGATCTGGTAGGACAGGCCGCTGTCCGGGTTGCTCAGCGTCGTCCAGTCGTCCTGCGCCCGGAACGGCGCGACGGTGCCGTCCGACCGCTGCGCCGCCGACGTCGGCACGGGGTGCGCGGTACCGGGGACCGTCCGGGGAGCGGCGGCGTTCCTGCCGACCGTCACCAGGCCGCCGACCAGGGCGAGCAGGCCGATCAGAACCAGTACTCCGCCCAGCGTGACGCCCCGCGTCGGCCGGGCGCGTCGGGGGCCCCTGCGCCGCGGCTGTGTGCGGAAGCTCACCGGCAGACAGTAACCGGGCGGCTACCCGGCCAGAAAGCTCAACCGCACCTTCCGCACCGGATTGTCGACGTTCGTGTCCACCAGGCAGATCGACTGCCAGGTGCCCAGCGCCAGCCGGCCGCCCAGCACGGGCACCGTGGCGTACGGCGGCAGCAGCGCGGGCAGGACGTGGTCGCGGCCGTGGCCCGGTGAACCGTGCCGGTGCCGCCAGTTCCGGTCCGGCGGCAGCAGCTCGCGCAGCACCGCCAGCAGGTCGGTGTCGCTGCCCGCACCGGTCTCCAGGACGGCCAGGCCGGCTGTGGCGTGCGGCACCCACACGTGCAGCAGACCGTCGGCGCCCTCGGCGTCGGCGACGAACCGTTCGCACCGGTCGGTGAGGTCGTGGACCACCTCGGAGCCGCCGGTCCGGATCTCCAACTCCACGCTGTGCATCGCTCCACCGTACGGTGATCGCTTGCGCTGACACGATTTTCACAGGTGCCGATTCGACCGGTCGGTGTGACCGTTTCGCGGTCACCCGTTACGGTGGTCAACTGTGTCGGAGCCCTACAACTACCGCCCCTCAACGCCGTCCCAGCCCGGACGGCCCCAGGGTTGGACCGGCACGTCCAAGCTGCCGATGCAGGCGCTCGGCGCGCCGCCGCCGGACCTGCCGCCGTCCGGCGAGTTCAGCGCCTATCCGCCGCAGCAACGCCGCCCGGGCGGCGGTCCGGGCGGCCCGGGAGGTCCCGGTGGGCCGGCCGGCCAGCGCGGTCCCGGTCGCGGTCCGGGTGGTCTTTTCGCCGACCGCGGCAAGCTCGCCGACTACGCCCTCAAGGGCCTCGGCCTGCTCGGCGTGGCCCTGGTGTCCGGATTCCTCTGGTATCTGATCCGTAACAATCCGGCGACGCCCGGCCAGACGCACACCGGTCAGCAGACGCAGACGGCCGGGACGTACTCGTTCCAGCTCTACCAACCGTCGTCCACGGTCACCAACTGCGTGACCCACTCCACCGACAAGGTGCGCAGCTACCTGCAGCAGCATCGGTGCACGCAGCTGACGCGGTCGCTGTTCACCACGTCGCTGACCAACGGCGAGCGGGTGATCACCTCCGTCGCCGTCGTGGAGATGGACGACAGCACGGCCGCCAAGGGCCTGAAGAAGGTCAGCGACGGCAACGGCACCGGCCACGTCAAGGACCTCGTCGAGGACGGCACTGTGGTGCCCAACGGCCCGACGTCGCTGCAGAACGCCGGCTACTACTCGAAGGTCAAGGGCCCTGACCTGATCATCGTGATGACCGAGTACGTCGACGGCGCCAAGGACAACGGCGCGAACCTCAAGGCCAACGACGCCACGCTGAAGGCCGTCAGCCAGGACGCCGCCCAGCAGGGCATCGGCGTCGACAACTGACGCTAGTCGGCGGCTGACACGCCCGGCATCGCGACCGAGGCGGGTGACAGCCGGGCCAGGCGTCGCCACCGCGTCATCCGCACCGCCGAGTCGACCAGCGCGGCGAGCGCCGCGGACCGCAGCCCGCCGTCGTCGGTGTGCTCCAGGACGGTCCGCCACGCCACGGCGGCGCTCGACTCGGCGATCGACAGGTCGACCAGGGCGGACGTCTGGTTGGTCATCGGCTTGGGCACCAGGTAGGCCGGCTGCGCGGGCTGCGGCGTCACCTGGCCGGCCGTCAGCCGCTGCGCGGCCGCGTCCCGCAGGTTCTGCACGGCACCCATCGCCGCGTCGATCTCCGCCTCGGTCGACGCGGAGACGAACGCGCTCGCCGTGCCGTACAGCCACAGCGCCGCGTTGGACGCCGACAGCGCCGACTGCAGCGCCTGCGCGGTGTCCGACCCCAGCGTGGCGCCGCCCGCCGTCCCGGACGGGATCTCCGACGGCAGCGCCGAGCTCGATCCGGACGTCGACCCGTTCAGCGTCGGTGAGCCGCCCGACGGCGCCGGGTTCGCCGATGTGGCCGACGTGGCCGTGATCGGCGTGCTGCGCAGCGCCGCCGTCAGGCTGGCGCACCCGGCGGCGACCGACCCGACCAGGCCGGCGCGGTAGCGGGGCAGTGTCGGCACCACGGCAGCCGCCTGCTTCCGCGCCGTGGCCAGGTCGGCCAGCAGTTCCCGCGTCACCGTGGCCTCGCCGGACAGCTTCGGCGCCGCCGACGTGGCCGTGGGCGACGGCGTCGCGGTGACCGCGGCGGCCCGGTTCACCTCGGCGCGCAGCGCGTTCGCATGCTGCTGGCGGACGGTGCTGATCACCATCAGCGTGGCGGCGTTGTCGCTGAACTTCGCCGCCGCTGCCTTCGCCGTCGCGGCGTCCTTGGTGGCGAGGTTCAGCAGCGGCTGCAGCGGGTCGGGCGCGCTCTGCTGCGGTGAGCCCGTACACGCGGCCAGCGCCGGGCCCGCGACCACCGCCAGTGCCCCCGCCTTCAGCAGTCCCCGCCGGCTCAGCACCGGTCGGCCGTCGCTGGCACCCCCTGCACCGTGCACGCGCCCCTCCCACCGGTCTCGGTGACCGTGCGCGCGCACCGCGCCGCGCGGTCGAGTCACACATCCTGCCAGGCTGGCATCGACGCCCCCGGTCGGGACGCGTCGGCGCCGATGCCCCGATCCGGCGAGCCGGTCCCGGGTGGTCGTCTCCAGCCTGCCGATTCCCGCCGACGCGATACGCTGGGCGACCACGGCCGGCGAACCGACGTCGGCCGTAGTCGGCGTGCACGCAGTGACGGGCGACGCCGACGACGGACGACGAGGAGCGAGCGTGCCCAGCGAGCAGCACGGCGGTACCCCACCGAGCGCGCGTGACGCGCTCACGGGCAAGCTGCGCCCCGTGGTCGCGGACGCCGTCGCCGCCCTCGGTTTCGACCTGGAGTGGCTGGACGTGCAGGCCGCGGGCCGGCGCAAGCTGGTCAAGGTGGTCGTGGACGCCGACGACGGGGTCGAACTGGACCTGCTGTCCGGTGTCTCCCGGGCGGTGTCCGCCGCGCTGGACGAGCACGACGAGGTCCTCGGTGGCCCGTACACCCTGGAGGTCACCTCGCCGGGGGTGGACCGGCCGCTCACCCGGCCCCGACACTGGCGACGGGCCAGACTGCGTCTGGTGCGGGTCCGCCCGCACGACGGCGCCGAGTTCACCGGGCGGGTCGGCGACTCCGACGACAGCGGCGTGCAGCTGCTCGTCGACGGGGCGCTGCGCCGCGTGGAGTACCGCACCGTGGCCAGGGCCACGGTGGAAGTGGAGTTCCGGCAGCCGCCGGCAGCCGAACTGCTGATGCTGGACAACAGCAGCAAGAGGGATGCGAAGGAGGAGTCGAGGTGAACGTCGACATCGCCGCGTTGCGGGCGATCGAGCGCGACAAGGACATCCCCTTCGAGACGGTCCTGGAAGCCATCGAGACCGCGCTGCTCACCGCGTACAAGCACACCGAGGGCCACCACCCGCACGCCAAGATCGACATCGACCGGAAGACCGGTGTGGTGCGCGTGCTCGCCCAGGAGGTCGGGCCCGACGGTGAGATCCTCGAGGAGTGGGACGACACACCGGAGGGCTTCGGCCGGATCGCCGCCACCACGGCCCGGCAGGTGATCCTGCAACGCCTGCGCGACGCCGAGCACGAGCGCACGTTCGGCGAGTTCTCCGCCAAGGAGGGCGAGATCATCGCCGGCGTCGTGCAGCGGGACGCGCGCGCGAACTCGCGGGGCATGGTCGTCGTGCAGCTCGGTGACATCGAAGGTGTGCTGCCGCCCGGCGAGCAGGTGCCCGGCGAGCGCTACGAGCACGGCACCCGGATCAAGTGCTACGTCGTGGGTGTGGCCCGCGGCGCGCGTGGCACACAGGTGACGCTGTCGCGCACGCACCCGAACCTGGTGCGCAGGCTGTTCGCCCTGGAGGTGCCCGAGATCGCCGACGGCACGGTGGAGATCCCGGCCGTGGCCAGGGAGGCGGGCCACCGGTCGAAGATCGCGGTGCGGTCCACGGTGCCCGGCGTGAACGCGAAGGGCGCGTGCATCGGCCCGATGGGCGCGCGGGTGCGCAATGTCATGAGTGAGCTGGCCGGGGAGAAGATCGACATCATCGACTACTCCGACGACCCGGCGACGTTCGTGGGCAACGCGCTGTCCCCGGCGAAGGTGATCTCCGTCCAGGTCGTGGACGAGCGCAACAAGCACGCCCGGGTGGTCGTGCCGGACTTTCAGCTGTCGCTGGCCATCGGCAAAGAAGGCCAGAACGCCCGGCTGGCCAACCGGTTGACCGGCTGGCGGGTGGACATCCGCAGTGACGCGGCGCCCGCGCCGACTACGGAGCATGACGGCCCGGCTACCAGCGGTCAGCACGGTGCCGTGCCCGGCGCTGTGGCGGGGGACTCTTAAGCCATTGTTCGAGATCCGGTTCGGTGTGGGTACGCCCACGAGATAGACTGATACGTGGTGCAACGTCATCAACCGGTCCCCGCGCGTCCCGGCCCAGTCCGAACCTGCGTGGGTTGCCGCACGGCGACGTTGTCCACCGAGCTGTTGCGTGTGGTGGCCGTGGACGGGGCGCTGGTCCCCGATCCCGGACGCAGGCTTCCCGGGCGCGGAGCGTGGCTCCACGCCCGAGCGGAGTGCCTGCGCACCGCGGTGCGACGCCGGGCGTTCCCGAGGGCCCTGCGGGTCCCCGGACCGCTGGACGTCGAGCCGGTGCGCGTCCACCTCTCGGAGCTGCTCGGTGAGTACGTCGACGTGGGAGCCTCCCACGTTCGGTGAGAAGAAGGAAGCAGGTCGACCCGTCATGAGTCAGCCGTGAAGCTGAAGCCATGAACGCGCGACGTTAGGACGAGGTCGACGGGCCAAGCCGCCGGCCTCATCAGATGAGGAGAGCAGTGGCAGGCAAGGCCCGCGTACACGAGCTCGCCAAGGAGCTCGGTGTGACGAGTAAGGATGTACTCGCCAAGCTCAAGGACCTTGGTGAGTTCGTCAAGTCGGCGTCATCGACGGTCGAGGCGCCAGTAGCCCGCAGGTTGCGGGACTCCTTCCCCAAGCAGGACGGCGGTGGCGGCCGTTCCCGCTCCGGTGGTGGCCGCGGTGACTCCGCGCCCCGACCGGCGGCTCCGGCGCCCAGCCCGGCCCCGGTGGCCCGTCCCGCCGCGTCCGCGTCGGTGACCCCGGCGCCGGCTCAGGCAGCACCCGCGGCCCGTCCGGCGGCCCCGGCTCAGTCCGCTCCGGCCCGTCCGTCCGGCCCCGCGCCGGCCGCGCGTCCCGGTCCGCGGCCCGGTCCGGCTCGGCCGCGCA
>DASZXM010000829.1:0-2375 GCA_035546415.1 Pseudonocardiaceae bacterium | reverse complement strand
TCGGGACCGGAGGTTCTGGGGTTGTCCGGGCCGGAGGTTCTGGAGTCGCCCGGGCTGGCGGAGGCCCAGGGATCGTCCGCGCGGGAGGTTCTGGAGTCGCCCGGGCCGCCGCCGGAGATCCCCGCACCGCTCGGCCCGGAGATCCCAGCGCCGCCGGGGCCGGAGATTCCCGGCTCGCCAGGGCCGGAGTCCTGCTCCCCACCCAGCGCCCACGAGCCGCCGCCGCGCCCACCGAACACCGCCCTCACCCGTCCGACGCGGCCACCCTGGTGGCGTCGCCTGGCCGCACGCCACGACATGCGGCTCGTGCCGGCCGCTGGCGCCGTCTGGTTGTCGACCCTGCTCGGCGACACCGCCGGCTGGCCGTGGACCGTCCTGGCGGCGCTGGTCGCCAGCGCCTTGGCCGGGATCGGTGTCGTCGCCGCTCGGACGACCTCGGTGCGGGTCGGTGCGTGGGCCGTCGTGGTGTGTGGGCTGCTCACCGCTGGCTGGACCGGCGCGCGTCTGCACCACCAGGCCACCAACCCGCTCGCCGAGTTGGCCCGCCGCGGCGACTTCGTCGAACTCCGGGTCGAACTCACCGACCTGCCGAAGCCGATCGTCTCCGTCGGTTTCGCGGGCCGCCAGGGTGGCGTGCGCTCCGTCCTCATACCGGCCGAAGCGGAAAGGATCACCGACAACGGCACGACCCGACCGGCGGACGGCGACATCCTCCTGATCGCCCCGGCCCGCTCCTGGGCGCACCTGCTCCGCGGCCAGGAGGCCAACGCGCGGGGTGAACTCACGCCGCCGCTGCCGTCGGCCGATCCACCGGTGGCCGTCGTCCGCATCCGCGGCGCCCCCATCGACGTCACCCCGCCGTCCGTGATCCAACGAGCCGCCGAAGCCCTGCGGCGCGGCCTGCGGACCGCATCACCCGACGGCCTCCTGCCGGCGATCGTCGTGGGCGATCGCGGCGGCGTCAGCCCACCGGTCCTGGACGACTTTCGACTGTCCGGAATGGACTATCTGATGGCTGTCGGCGGGCTGCACTTCATGGTGGTGTGCGGTGCCGTGCTGTGGGTGCTGCGCAGGGTCGGTGTCGGGCCGGTGACGTGTGCGGTGGCGACGGGCGTCGTGTTGCTCGGGTTCGGCGAGGTGGCCGGCGGCGAGCCGAACGTGTTGCGCGCCGGGCTCATGGTGGGCGTCGGGCTGGTGGCGATCGCGACCGGCCGGACACGGTCGGCGTGTTCGGCGCTGTCCGGTTCCGTGATCGTGTTGACGCTGTGGCAACCCGACTTCGCGGCCGACGTGGGCTTCGCGCTGTCCGTGCTGGCGACCGCCGCCATGCTGCTGCTCGCCGGGCCGACCGCGGCGGCCGTGGAGCGGTGGGGCGTGCCGGCGGGCATCGCCGAACTGGTCGCGATCGCGCTGGTCGCCCAGTTGGCGACGGCACCGGTGATCGCGGCCGTGTACGGGCAGCTCAGCCTGCCGTCGGTGCTGGCCAACGTCCTCGTCGAACCGGCGTTCGTGCCCGCGATGCTGGTCGGTGCGCTGACGATGGCGTGCGCGGCCGGGTGGCCGTGGCTCGCGGCCGTCATGGCGCACGCGGCTGTGCCGGAACTCGCCTGGCTGCGCCTGGTGGCGCACCACGCGGCCAACCTGCCCGGCGCGGCCGTCCCGTGGCCGACGGGGTGGTGGGGCGGGCTGGCGCTGGCGGCCGTGCTGGTGGCGGTCGCCGTGGCGATGCGGTTCCGCAGGCTGCGGGCGCTGATGGCGGCGATCCTGGCCGGGGTGTTCCTGGTCGTCGTGCCGGTACGCGTCCTGGCACCGGGTTGGCCGCCGAAGCGCTGGGCGATGGTCGACTGCGACGTCGGCCAGGGCGACGGTGAGGTGCTGGCGACCGGTCGGCCCGGCACGGCGGTCGTGGTGGACACCGGTCCGGACGAGGTGGCCATCGGCGAGTGCCTGAACCGCCTGGGCGTCGACCAGATCCCACTGGTCGTGCTGAGCCACCTGCACGCCGACCACGTCGGCGGCCTGGCCACAGTGCTGCACGACTGGCCGGTGGGCGCTGTGGCGGTCGGTCCGTCGCGGGTGCCGAGCTGGGCGTGGGCACAGGTGGCCCGGGAGACGGCGGCGGCGCGGGTGCCGCTGGTGGAACTGTCGGTGGGGCAGCGGTTGACCTGGCCGGGGCTGGCGCTGGACGTACTCGGCCCGTCGCCCGGCGAGTCGTGGCCGACCGGCGACGACCCGTCGGGCACGGTGGTCAACAACAGTTCACTCGTCCTGCGGGCGACCACGCCGATCGGCCGGATACTCCTGACCGGTGACGTGGAGATGGCGGCGCAGGCGGATCTGCTCGCGTCCGGAGTGGACCTACGGGCGGCCGTGCT
>DASZXM010000828.1:0-1539 GCA_035546415.1 Pseudonocardiaceae bacterium | reverse complement strand
CACGCCGAGGGACACGCTCGGCGCGGGCGACGTGTGGCACGGCGCGCTGGCGCACGGCGTCGCCGTCCTGGGCCGGGTGCCGGACGCCGCCGACCTGCCGGCGCTGGTGGAGAGGGCCAACCGCGTCGCGGCGGCCCGCGTGGCCCGGGTCGGCGCCCGGACGTGGCTGCCGGCGTGACGCCGCGGCGGCCTCAGTTGTCCATCGAGACCTCGGCGCGGCGGCGCTGCTCGCGCACCGGCGGGTTGTCGCCGCGGTTGATCTCCTGCCGGTACCGGATCAGGCCGTACACCGTCCCGGCGACGAAGAACACGATGCCCACGATGGTGGCCGTGGTGCCCGCCCAGGGGAACTGGTTGAGCAGGTCGGCGCCGTAGTAGCCGGCGATCACCAGCGACGGGACCCACGCCAGGGCGCCGACGGTGGTGCTCAGCAGGTAGCGCCGCACGTCCATCCGGGCGGCGCCGGCGATCAGCGGGGCCAGCGTGCGCACCCAGGGAATCCACCTGGCCAGCACGACCGACCACCAGCCGTGCCGGTTCAGGAACTCCTGCGACCGCTCCAGCCGCTCCTGGGTGAGCACCCGCGCACCCGGCCTGCCGACGAACGTGGTGCCGGTGCGCCTGCCGATGTAGTAGCCCAGCAGGTTGCCGCCCACGGCGACCGCGACCGCGGCCCCGGCCAGCGCCCACGCGTTCACCGCGCTGTCCCGCTGCGCCAGCACGACACCCGCCGTGAACAGCAGCGAATCACCGGGCAGGAACAGGCCGATGATGAACGCGCACTCGATGAAGACGAAGGCGAGCACGATCGCCCACACCATCACCGGCCCCGCGGTCTCCAGGTGACCGAGGGCGAACACATGGTGTTGAGCGGCGAGGCGCACCACAAGAGCGTACGTGGTCGATCCGGCGTTGTGCCGGGGGTTACCGAAATCACGCCCGGTGTGCGGGGCCGATCGCACGTTGTGACCGGTTGGTCGGCCCCGCATCGACCAGAGTTCGTCAGGCGTTCACCGGGGTGAGTTCCGCCTCGGGGGCGGCGTCGGCGTGGTAGTCGGCACCGTGGGTCTCGTCCGCACCGGACGACGCCCGGACCGCGCGGGCGATCAGGGTGCCGACGACGGCGACGACGAGGTTGGCGATCAGCGCGACGATGCCGACGTAGATCTGCACCGTCGACGTGCCGAACGGGTGCCAGCCGAACAGCGACAGCTTGCCCAGCGCCAGCGCGGAACCGCCGAAGTGGCCCTTACCGGTGGCGGCCGGGATCGTGTACAGCAGGTACACGCCCCAGCCCATGCCCACGACCCAGCCGGCGACCAGGCCCCACAGGTGCAGCCACCGCGTGTAGAGCGCGATCGCGACGGCGGGCAGCGTCTGCAGGATCAGCACGCCGCCGATCAGCTGCAGGTCGATCGCGTAGCGCGGGTTCATCAGCAGGATGAACGCGAGCGCGCCGAACTTCACGACGAGCGACGCGAGCTTGCTCATCTGCGCCTGCTCGGCGTGCGTCGCGTCCGGCTTGATGAACTCGACGTA
>DASZXM010000827.1:0-2099 GCA_035546415.1 Pseudonocardiaceae bacterium | reverse complement strand
CATCCGCATGACACTGCTGGACACGCTGTACCTGACCGGTGGGCCGGACACCCCGCTGGCCGGGCCGCAGCTGCGGTTCGGCGACGGTGATCTGGACGGCTGGCGGGCGCGGGTCGACCGGCTGTCGGACACACCGGACGTGCGGATCGGCGCCGCCGTGCACTCGGTGCGCGCGGTGCCCGCCGAAGTCCTGCCCGACATGCTGCCCGACGTGACGGCGCGCCCGCTGCACGTCCACCTGTCCGAGCAGCCTGCGGAGAACGAGGCGTGCCAGGCGAAGTACGGCTGCTCACCGACCCGGCTGCTGGCCGACGCCGGCCTGCTCGGCCCGTCGACGACGGCCGTGCACGCGACGCACCTGTCCCCGGCGGACATCCGGCTGCTGGGCACCGCGGGCACGATCGCGTGCTTCTGCCCGACGACCGAGGCCGACCTGGCCGACGGCATCGGCCCGGCCCGGGAACTGGCCGACGCGGGCTGTCCGATCGCGCTGGGCACCGACCAGCACGCCGTGGTCGACCCACTCGTCGAGGCGCGCGCGCTGGAGTACGGCGAACGGCTGCGCACCGGCACCCGCGGCCGGTTCACGCCCGCCGAACTCGTCACGGCCGCCACGGTGGCCGGTCACCGGTCACTGGGCTGGGACGCCGGGCGGATCGCGGTGGGACAGCCCGGTGACCTGGTGGCCGTCCGCCTGGACTCGCCGCGTACCGCGGGTTGCCGGCCCGACCAGGTGATCCTCGCCGCCGATTCGTCCGATGTGGACACCGTGGTGGTCGGCGGGCGGGTGGTGGCGCGCGACGGGACGCACGTCGCCCTCGGTACGGTCGGGGCGGAACTGGCGGCCGTGGTCGAGGAGTTGTGGGCATGAGTGTGCTGATCACGGGCATCGGTGAGCTGACCACGAACGACGACGAACTGGGCACGCTCACCGACGCGGCGCTGGTGCTGGACTCCGGGCTGGTCGCGTGGATCGGGTCCGCGCGGCGGGCACCGGTGGCCGACCTGAAGGTGGACGTCGAGGGTCGCGCCGTGCTGCCCGGGTGGGTCGACTCGCACACGCACCTGGTGTTCGCCGGGGACCGGACGGCGGAGTTCGCCGCGCGGATGGCCGGCGAACCGTACCGGGCGGGCGGCATCGCGGTCACCGTCGAGGCGACCCGGGCCGCGTCCGACGAGGTGTTGGCGCGGAACCTGCGGCGGCTGGTCGCCGAGGCGCAGGCACAGGGCACCACGTACCTGGAGACGAAGACCGGCTACGGGCTGACGGTCGAGGACGAGGTGCGGGCCGCGCGGCTGGCCGGTGGTCAGGCCGACGAGGTGACATTCCTCGGCGCCCACCTGGTGCCGCCCGGCGCGGACCCCGACGAGTACGTCGAGCTGGTGTGCGGACCGATGCTGGACGCGGTTTCGCCGCACGTGCGGTGGGCGGACGTGTTCTGCGAGAAGGGCGCGTTCGACGAGGACCAGTCCCGGGCGGTGCTCACCGCGGCCGCCCGGCACGGGCTGGGCCTGCGCGTGCACGGCAACCAACTGGGCCCCGGCCCGGGTGTCGCGCTGGCCGTGTCGATGGGAGCCGCCAGCGTCGACCACTGCACGCACCTGACGGCGTCCGACGTCGACGCGCTGGCCGGGTCGTCGACGGTGGCCACCCTGTTGCCGGCGTGCGACCTGTCCACCCGGCAGCCGCTGCCCGACGCGCGGGCACTGCTGGACGCGGGGGCCACGGTGGCGTTGGCGTCCAACTGCAATCCGGGTTCGTCGTACACGTCGTCGATGGCGTACTGCGTCGCGACGGCCGTGCTGCAGATGCGGATGAGCGTGGCCGAGGCGGTGCGCGCGGCCACGTGGGGCGGGGCGCGGGCGCTGCGGCGGGAGACCGGAGACGGCGCGGTGGGCGTGCTGCGCGCGGGCAGCCGGGCGGACGTGCACGTGCTGGACGCGCCGTCGGTGACGCATCTGGCCTATCGGCCGGGGGTTCCGTTGACGTTCAGTGTGTGGCGGGCTGGTCTGCGGGTGCGTTGACCGGTCAACTGGTGGGTGGCTGGGTCCGCGGCGGGAGGTCGGTGATGGCGCGGTGGGTGTTGCGCGCGGGTAGT
>DASZXM010000826.1:0-4491 GCA_035546415.1 Pseudonocardiaceae bacterium | reverse complement strand
CCTTGATGGCCTCGGTGGCCAACTGGTGGCCGTTGGCCGCGGTCGGCTCGGCGGCGGAGTTGTCGTACCAGACTCCGGCGAACGCGCCACCCGTCGGATAGCCGACGTGTGCCGCGCCGCTGGGACAGCTGGTCGCGCCGGTGGACACGCCCGCGCCGTCGCAGTACTGGGTCATCACACCCGACCAGGTCTCGCCGCCGGTGCCGATGCCCTTGAAGACCTTCTGGATGTAGGGCGCGCCCCCGCTGGGGTCACCGGAGAACGTCAGGTTGCCACTGCTGTCGGTGCTCTGCGTACCCCATTGGGTGCCCCAGAACACCAGGTAGATCTTGGGGGTGCCGCTGGTGACGCCGATGCCATCGATGCCACCGCCGTAGGACAGGGTGTTGGCGGCGGCGACCGCGGGATGGGCCTGTTGGTAGGCCTTCATCTTCGCGGCCTGCTCGATGGTCGGCACGACACCGTGCCGGTAACTGTGTTGGTATGCCGGGTTGTACGGATTCGCCGAACTGACCGCATTCGCACCGTCCGTGGCGGCCGGCGTCGCCTGGGCGACGGCGGCCGACCCACCGAATGACAGCACCAACGCGGCAACGGATATCAGCCCTCGCTGTAAACCGCGCACTTCTCCTCCGCAGGCAGGGATGTGTACTTCGGCCGGCGGGACAACCCCACCGGTCAGCCACATGAAGCGACACCAACAGCCCTGGTGGTGGCACTGGCGCGACGATGACACAAATCGGCCATTAACGGTGCCCGAATTATTGACGGAAAACGATTTCCTCGACACTTCCGTGCCATCGGCGGGTTATCCACCGGCAATACCCATGATAAGGTGGAAATAGTTTCTTGGATAATTCTTGGAATACAATCGCGGGCCGCGGTATCACCAGTACTGGTGCCGTTTGCCGTCCGTGTCGGCGACGAAGACGACCGCGTCGACGGTGGCCAGATCCGCTCGCGTGAGCGGAATGTGGCCGGGCACGATCGGCTCACCCGTGCCGATCGACGGGGGCAGCGCGGCGCGGAGATCCGGTGTCGGGAACAGGGCGCGACGGCTGGTCGCGTCGGCCAGTTCACGCTGGAGGGTGCCGGGATCGCTGTCCGGGCTGGCGTCGGTGGCGACGACCAGGTAGCGCTCGCCGAGGGCGAGTCCGGCCAGCGCGCCCGCACTCCCCCAGGTCAGGTCACGCTTGCCGGTCCGGAGGTGGGCGTTGTGCGCGAACACCAGGGTCGGCCCGCGGCGCCGTTCCCGCGCGACGATCGCGAGCAGGTTCTCCGCCATCATCTCGTCGCGCAGGCTGAACAGGTTCCCGACGCGGTCGGGCGCCGGGGTGGCCATGGCCGCGTGGTAGCGCAGCAGGCCCTGGGCCGTGCGGGCGTGCGCGAGGACGTGGTCGTACCCGGCCGGGTCGGCGGGACGCAGCGCGGGTGCGGCGCGCCGCAGTGCGCTGGCCAGGTCGTCGGCGACGATCCGCAGGGCGCGAGCGGCCGCGGAGTCGCCGATGGACGCCGACGGATCGTACATGGCCGCCTCGTTCGTCCAGTCGGCGTCCGCGCCGAGCAGTTCGTCGAGGTCGCGGACCGAGTCGGGGCCCAGCGCCGCGGGCAGGTAGTCGGTGACGGCCGACAGCGCGCGTCGCGGGCTCGGTGCGGCGGCGGTCTCCAGCGGCGCGTCGAAACCGTGGAAACGGACCTGATCCGCGGGTGGCCGGCCGGCGTTGTACGACCGGAGCCATTCGACGAGTTCCCGGTTGCCGGGCACAGTGCCGAACCCGTGGCTGAACCCGGTCGCGAGCACCGTGTCCACCTCTGCCGGGTCGACCTCCGCGCTGCCGCCGCGGACGTGGTCGTCGACGAGGGACGCGGCGAAGTAGTCGGTCTCCAGCGCGATCGACCGGTACCCGCGTTCCACGAGGTGGGCAAGGATGTCGTTGCGCAGCAACGGGAACGCCTTGATCCCGTGGGTCGGCTCGCCGAGCGCGAACACGGCGGGCGGCTCGGCCCGGGTGGCCAGGAGTTCGTCGAGGGCACGGCCCAGGTCGGCCGGGTCGTCGAGCTGGCGGGCGATGGCGCGCAGGGCTGTGGGCATGGGCATCCCCTTCTCGAAAAGACGTACCCTCGACCGTATCGTTGAAGAATCGAGTGAGGCTTCGACGACATCGAAGCTGGCCCGCTACGGTGAAGCCTCAATCGGAGGTGCACGCTGCGTCCCGTCGACCTGGCCCGCGAGCACGGGCTGTCCGCCCAGGCGATCCGCAACTACGACGACGCGGGCGTCCTCCCGCCGACCGAGCGCAGCGACAGCGGATACCGGCGCTACACGCCCCTGCACGCGCAGGCGCTCCGCGCCTTCCTCGCGTTGCGCCGGGGCCACGGGCACCAACGGGCGCTGGAGATCATGCGCGCGACCAACGGGGGCGACATCGAGTCCGCCTACCGGCTCATCGACGCGGCACACGCCGCGCTGCTCACCGAACGCGACACCCGCGCCGAGGTGGCAGCCGCCCTGGCGGGCCTGTCCTCCACGTCACCGCCGGCGCTACGCGGCCGACCGCTGACCGTGGGCGGACTCGCGCACCGCCTCGGCGTGCACCCGGCGACGCTGCGCACCTGGGAGACGCACGGCATCGTGCGCCCCGAACGCGGCCGGGCGACGGGGTATCGCGAGTACGGACCGGAGTGCGTGCGCGATGCGGAGATCGCCCGGCAGCTGCGCCGTGGCGGATACCCGCTGCGGCAGGTCGCGCGGTTCGTCGAGTCGCTGCGGACCGCGGGCGACGCGGACGCGCTGAGCACCTTCCTGGACGCCTGGCAGGACCGGTTGACGGCACGCAGCCGTCACCTCCTCGCCGGCGCCGCCCAACTCGACGCCTACCTCACGCTGCTCGACCGGGCGTAACGGGCGTCACCGCCCTGGTCTGGTGCCGACCACGACCGTGGAGTACAGCTCCTCGGAGCTGACCACCTCGGCCAGCAGCCCGTTGTCGGTCATCGCCGCGCCGGTCAGCGGCGCCTGTTCGGCGCTGGTCTCGATCAGCAGGTGGCCGCCGGGTACCAGCCAGTGCGGTGCGTCCGCGGCCACCCGTCGGTGGACCGACACACCGTCGGCCCCGCCGTCCAACGCGACCAGCGGCTCGTGTTCGCGGGCCTCCCACGGCATCATGGCGATCTCGTCGGTGGGCACGTAGGGCGCGTTGACCACGAGCAGGTCGACCCGGCCGCGCAGGTCCGCGGGTAGCGCGGCGTAGAGGTCGCCCGCGAACACCCGGCCGCCCACGGCGCCGACGTTGCGTTCCGCGCAGCGCACGGCTGCCGGTTCCACGTCGGCCGCATACAGTTCGACGTCGCCGAGTCCGGTGGCGACGGCGACACCGAGCGCGCCCGTGCCACAGCACAGGTCGACGACGACGGCACCGGGGCGGCCCAGCTCGACGGCGGTGACCACCAGCAGTTCACTGCGCTGCCGCGGTACGAACACTCCGGCGTCGACCGCGATCCGGAGCCCGCAGAACTCGGCGAAGCCCAGGATCACCTCCAGCGGTTCGCCGTCGACCCGCCGCCGCACCATCGCGTCGAGCACGGCCGGTGCGGCGGCGGCCTCGACGAGCAGGCGCGCCTCGTCCTCGGCGAACACGCAACCGGCCGCGCGCAGCCGCGCCACGATGTCCACCACCGAGCCGGAAACCGACATGGATGCCCTTCGACGAACGGGTGTGCTGGGGTTTGTGCCACTTATACCAGTAACGGCCCGCCGCAAGCCCCTCGGACCAGGCGGAACGTCTGTCCGATGTGGATCGACGGAGCGCGGCGCCCGCACGTCATGGTCACGAACGGCGGGGTCGGCGTCGTGGCTCCGGACACACCGGGCAGACTGCCTCCCGGTCGCCTGAGCACGAACACCCGCTGGGAGGTCCCCGCCCGATGCTCACCACGCTCCAGGATGCCGTCACCCGATACCGGGTTCCACTGCTGGTCGCGGGCGCGCTCGTGCTCGCCGTGCTGCTCGTGGTCCTCGTCCGCCACGTGGCCCGCCGGGTTCCGGCGGGCACGCCCTGGTGGTACTACGCGGGTGCCGCCGGTGGTCTTGCCGTCTCACTGAACACGTCGTGGCGGTTCTTCGGTGACCGGTTGGGCGTCACCGGAGCCGAGCGGGTGATCATGTTCTCCGTGCTGGAGCTGGCATTCGTGGCCTGTGCGCTGGGGATGCGGGCCAACGTCCGACACGTCGACCCGGTCACCGGCCGGCCCGGTTCGGCCGGGGCGCCGCGGCTGGTGGCGTGGGCGCTGTGCGGGCTGTCCGGCTACGCCGCGCTGGTGCTGTCCGGACCGGTCGACGGCATCGCCCGCGTCGCCCTGGGGCCGGTGTTGTCCCTGGTCATGCTGCACCTGGCCCTGGGCATCGAGATCCGGCACGGCGCCGGCACGCGCACCGGGGCGTGGGCGCGGGTCGCCGGGGAACTGCGGGAACGGGCGTTGTCCCGGCTGGGC
>DASZXM010000825.1:0-3794 GCA_035546415.1 Pseudonocardiaceae bacterium | reverse complement strand
TTCGCCGCGCTGCGGGTGGAAGGCGACCCGGAATCGGCGGTGACGGTGGCGTTCGACCAGTCCTACCGCACGCTCGACGAGGACACCCGCCGGCTGTTCCGGCTGCTGTCGGTCGCACCCGGCCCGGACGTGTCGGCGGCCGCCGCGACCGTCCTGGCCGGCGGTCCCGCAGGGGTGCTGCTGGAACGGCTGGTCGCCGGCCACATGGTCGCCGAGCCGGGGGTCGCGCGATACGCGATGCACGACCTGCTGCGGCTGTACGCGCAGCAGCAGGCGTCGGCCGACCCGGAGTCGGCGAACGCCCGGCAGCGGCTCATCACGTGGTACGCGCACACGGCGTCGGCAGCGGCCGGCCTGGTGTACCCGCCGATGGTGCGACTGCCCTGCCCACCGGTCGACGCGCCGTTCACCGACCGGGCCGGCGCACTGGCGTGGCTGGACGCGGAGCGGGCCAACCTGGTCGCGGTGGCCCAGGCGGGCGGCCACGCGGCGTGGCAGCTGGCGGACGCGCTGCGCGGGTACTTCCGGCTGCGCCGGATCGGCGTGGACTGGCTGGCGATCGCCGAGGCCGGCCACGCGGCGGCGGCCGCGGCAGCCGACGACCAGGGCATGGCGGCGGCCGGCCTGAGCCTGGCGGACGCGTGCTGGAGCGTCGGCCGGCACAGCGCGGCGGCCGAGCACTACGCGCGTGCGATGGAGTGCGCGACGCGGGCCGGCTGGGTGGAGGGCATGGCAGCGGTGTCGACGAACCTCGGCACCCTGCACTGGGAGCTGGGCAGGCTGGCGGAGGCGACCGAGTGCTACACAGCGGCCCTGGCGCACAACCGGGCCGCGAACATGGCGGCCGGCCAGGCGGCGACCCTGAACAACCTCGGCATGGTGCACCGGCAACTGGGCGAACTGGACACGGCGATCGACTGCTACCGGCAGGCCCTGGCCGGGCACGAGGCCAGCGGTTCCCGCATCGGCACCGGGAACGCACTGGCCAACCTGGGTGTCGTGTACCGCCTGCTGGGCAGGCTGTCCGACGCGGTCACCCACTTCGAGGCCGGCCTCGCGGTGCAGCGGGAGGACGGCGCCCGGGCCGGCGAGGCGCAGATCCTCGCCGACCTGGCCGAGGTGCACCGCCTGCGCGGCCGCCCGGCGGACGCGGTCACCATGCTCGACGAGGCCCTCGCCACGCAGCGCGAGATCGACAACACCAGCGGCACGGCCGGCACCCTGTACCTGCTCGCCCTCGCCCACCGCGACCTCGGCCTGCGCGACATGGCGCTGGAGAACGCCCGCGAGGCGGTCACCCTGGCCGGCGGCAACCGCCGGTGCGCGGCGCTGGCGTCCACGCTCGTCGCGACCATGGAAGGTTCGCTCACCGGCCACGTGGACGCGGTGGAACTGGCCAGGGCGGCCGGCAGCCGGGAGGCGGAAGCCGACGCCCTGATCGGCCTGGCCGAGACGACCCTGCGCCTGGCAGGCCCCGCGGACGCGGTCGAACCAGCACTCGCGGCGCTGCTGCTGACCCAACGCACCGGCCACCGCGTGCTGGAGGCCAGGGCCCTGGGCGTCCTGGCGGCGGTGGAACTGGCCAGGTCGGACGGCACGGCGGCCGGCGAGTACGCGGAACAGGCACTGGCCATCCACCAGGAGGTCATGTTCGGCGATAGGAGTACGGACCACGCGGCGGCGCCGCTTCCGCAGCGTGGTGGATGAGCTCGTCGGTCGTCGGGCGTGGATGTCGAGCGGATCGGGTTGTTGGTCGGCTGTCGGGTTGTTCGTCGGTCGTCGGGTTGCTCGTCGGCGGTCAGGCGGACACGGCGAGCACCAGGGCGGCCTCGAACGCGGCGCCTTCGTCGTCGCCGGCGAGCGGCACCAGCATCGTCTCCCGGACGGCACTGCCGAAACGCAGGGCGGTCACATGCAGGCCACCGGCAACGGACTCGGTGACCCGCCGCACCTCACCACCACCGAGCCGCCACCCGGTCACAGCGACCTCCGGTTCCGTCGCCACGACGACCAGCCCGTGCGGCGACAACAACGTGTAGCTCGACGAGGGCTTCTGCGACCGCCAGAACCGCCGCGGCCGGGTACTGGGCGTCGTGGTCCGAGCAGCCATGGTGGTGGCGTCGAGCAGCCCTTCGACGCCGTACCGCCCGCCGTACTCGGCCACGGCCTCCCGGACCGATTCGGGCAGTTCGTCCACCGTGATCAGCTGCGTTGACGCAGCGGTCGGGTCAGTCACGCACCGAGTGTCACAGAGCCGAGCCCAGACAGCTAGAAATGCCTGCTGTGACAACGATTTGCGGTCATGTGGTAGCGATCTGTCGCGACCCGCCCCACCTGTGGCAACCCGCACTCGACATACCGGTCTACACCAGCCCCCCGGCATCGGTAAACTGCCGCACGGGCCGTTAGCTCAATCGGTAGAGCTGCAGACTTTTAATCTGTAGGTTCTGGGTTCGAGCCCCAGGCGGCCCACCAAGGTCAACATCACAGTTGGCCTGCGTGTTCGCAACATCCAAACGATCACGACTTGAAGATCGATGATCTTGGGTGTGATCTAGGTGTGATCCAGGTGTGCTCACACCTCGATCACGTTCAGCGCAGGTGCCTCGTGGCCTTGGTGCGTCGTTCTCGATCTCGAATCCCTGTCGCCGGGACCGTCAGGTGGGACCTGTTCGCGGCAGCCGGTTCACGATTCGGGTTGAGCGTTCGCCCCGAACGCGTCCAACCCGTAGCGCTCGATCGCTCTGACGTCGGCCTCCCGTCCGGGCCGGGTGCGGAGCCAGTCCGTGAGGCCGGAGAAAGAGGACTCGCCGGCAGCGGCGGCCTCGCGGTAGGCCGTTTCAGCGTCGCGCGCCCGGCCTGGCTGTCTGCGGAGCCACCGCGCGAGCGTGGTGAGTGCGCTGGGGTCGCCATTTGTGGCGGCCTCGCGGCAGACCGCCTCGGCCTCATGTTCGCGACCGGGCTGCTCGCGGAGCCACTCCGCCAACTCGACGAGGATGTGCGGGCCATCGGCGGCAGCCGCCTCTCGATAGATCGTTTCGATGTCCTGTTCGCGACCGGCATGTTGGCCGAGCCACGCCGCCAGTGCGCGTAGCGCGAATTTGTCGCCGGCGGCGGCTGCCTCCCGGTAGGTGGCTTCGGCCTCGCGTTCCCGGCCCGGCTGTCCGCGCAGCCACTGCGCGAGCAGACTGAGGGCGCCCGGGTCACCGGAGGCGGCGCAGTCGCGGTAGACGGCCGCTCCCTCGGGTTCACGGCCGGGGGTCCGGCATAGCCACGACGCCAGACGATGCGCCGCGCCGCTGTCGCCGGCGGCTGCGGCCTCACGGTAGATCAGTTCGGCCTCGTGTTGCCGGCCGGGCTGCACCTGTAGCCAACCCGCGAGGTCGGTCAGGTCGTACGGCCTGGCGGCCTGACGGTAGGTCGCCAAGGTTTCGCGGTAGGCGGCTTCGGCGTCGCGTTCGCGCCCGGGCTGGTTGCTGAGCCATCGCGTGAGCATGAGGAGCGCGCTGGTCTGACCGGCTGCGGCGGCGTCCCGGAAGGCGGCTTCGGCCTCGTGTTCGCGCCCGGGCTGCCGGCTGAGCATGTCCGCGAGGTCGATGTAGGCGGCTCGTTCGCCGGCTGCGGCGGCATTCCGGTAGGCCGCTTCGGCCTCGTCCTCGCGGCCGGGCTGCGCGCGCAGCCAGTCCGCCAACTCCAGCAGCTGATAGGTGTCACCGTTGGCCGCGGCCTGGTGGATGACTGGTTCAGCCTGGTGTTCGTGGCCGGCGGTCTGGCCGAACCACGACGTCAGGTTG
>DASZXM010000824.1:0-5041 GCA_035546415.1 Pseudonocardiaceae bacterium | reverse complement strand
ACCAGATCCACGTGATGCTGGCCACTGCGGCAGGCGTGCGGAATCCGTTGCTGTGCCACCGGTCCAGCGAGTCGATCGCAGTGCACTGGCCGGGTTGGCGGGACGTGCTGGAGCACGACTTCCGGCATTCCATGCTGTTCGACACGGCCAAGCTGCGTGCGCTCGTGCCGGACTTCGCACCCCGGGTGTCCTTTTCGGAGGGTGCGCGGGAGCTGGTCGCGTACCACGACGCGAACCCGGCGCTGCGCAAGGTCGACCACGATCTGGACAACGCGTTCGACAGGCTCGCCGAGGAGACCCATATAATACCAAAGTAAGACCAATTGGATTCATTGATAGTCCAGGAGGAAGGGACAGCGTGATCGGCGTCGGTCTCATCGGTTCGGGGTTCATCGGCGACACGTACGCCGACGCCCTGAACGACGTGCGGAACGCGGTGCTCGTCGCGAACTACTCGCGCGACGCGGCCCGGGCCGACGCGTTCGCGGGCAAGTGGGGCCCGGAGTCCACCCCCTACGACGACATGGTCGCGCTGTGCGCCGATCCGTCCGTCGACCTCGTGGTGGTGGCACTGCCCAACGAGGCACACCGCGATGCCGTGCGCGTCGCCGCGGCGGCCGGCAAGGGGGTGGTGTGCACGAAGCCGCTGGCCCGCAGCGGCGCCGAGGCCGCCGAGATGCTGCGCATCGTGCGCGAGGCGGGCGTGTGGCACGGCTACGCGGAGAGTTCGGTGTTCTCCCCGAACATCGCCAAGGCCCACCAGATGGTCGCGGCCGGCGCGATCGGTGACGTGCTCACGATGCGCGCCCGCGAGGCCCACTCCGGGCCGCACGCACCGCACTTCTGGGACGCCGAGACCGCCGGTGGCGGTGCCCTGCTGGACATGGGCTGTCACACCATCGAGTCGGCCCGCCACTTCTTCGGCAAGGACAACCCGGTCACCGAGGTGTTCGCCTGGGGCGCCACGCTGGTGCACGGCGACAAGACCACCGGTGAGGACACCGCGACCGCGCTGCTGAAGTTCGCCGGCGGCCAACTGGCCACCGTCGAGTCGTCGTGGATCGAGAAGGGCGGCATGGCGCTGCGCCACGAGTTCGTCGGCACGGCGGGCCGCCTGGTCACCGACACGTCCAACACACCGGTGTGGGGCTTCATCCAGAACCCGGCCGGCTACCTGGTGGAGAAGGCCGACGCGCAGACCGGCTGGGTGTACCCGGTGCCGGAGGAGACCCGCGCGTACGGCTTCAGCCAGCAGATGCGGCACTTCGTCGACCGCTTCACGGCCGGTGCGACACCGTCGGAGACGTTCGAGGACGGTGTGGTCGTCAACCGGATCATCGACGCCTGCTACGCCTCGATGCGCTCGGGCACCTGGGAGAAGGTGCCGGCGTGAGCACCCCGCTGCCCGCCGCCTACCCGGAACCCCTGTGGGAGCAGGCGAAGTCGCTGCTGCTGGCGCGCATCGCCGACGGCGAGGTCAAACCCGGCTCGCGGCTGCCACCGGAACGCGACCTGTGCCAGATGCTGGAGATCTCCCGCGTCACGCTGCGCAAGGCGCTGGCCGCCCTGGTCGACGAGGGTGTGCTGCGCCCGGCGCACGGCCGCGGCTGGTACGTCACCGCCCCCCAGCGCAACGACTGGCCCAACACCCTGGAGTCGTTCTCCGAGACCACACACCGGATGGGCCTGGTGCCCACCTCCCGCGTGCTGCGCTCGGAACTGGGCACGGCCACGTTCGACGAGGCCGAGGCGTTCCAGATCGCCCCGGGCACACCGCTGTACCGGCTGGACCGGGTGCGGATGCTGGACGAGGTCCCGATCGCCGTGGACGAGTCGCTCGTCCCGGCCGACATCGCGGTCGGCTTCGACAGCGTCGACTTCACCGTCCGCTCGCTCTACGACATGCTCGCCGGCCTCGGCCTGCAGCTGGCCCAGGCGGACACCACGATCGAGGCCCGGCCCGCGGACGCCGAACTGGCCACACACCTGGGTGTCGCCGAGTCCACCCCGGTGCTGGAGATGCACCAGATCGTCCGCGACCGCACCGGCAGGCCACTGCTGTCCTCGACCATCCGGTACGCCGGTGACCGCTACCGGCTGCGCACCTCGTTCACCCGCAACGCAGACGCCTGAGGAGCCGCAGTGACCTCATCGACGCAGACCCTCGCCGCGGCGTTGGCATCGCCGGGCCCGGCGGAGATCACCGCCAGCAGCGCGCTGCTGCGCGAGGCCGGCCTGCTCGGGCCGGACGTGCACGTGTCCTACTTCGGCCTGGCCGAACAGGACAAGCGCGAACTGCTGGCCGGGTCCGTGGCCGCACGGCGGTTCCGCGTCCTGCTCATCGACATGACCACCGGCGAGTCGCACGACGTGCTGGTCTGCCCCGACGAGCACCGGATCGTCAGCGACCGGGTGATCGACGTGGCCACCGAGGGCCACGTGCCGGTCGTGCTCGCCGAGTTCGCCCTCGTGCAGGAGATCGTGCAGCAGGACGAACGGTGGCGTGCGGCCATGCGCAAGCGTGGCCTCACCGACCTGACCCAGTTGCGGGTCAACCCGCTGTCCGCCGGCGTGCCCGCGCCCGACGAGGTCGGCAGGCGGCTGCAGCGCTGCTTCACGTTCGTCCAGCGCACGCCGGACGACCTGGGCTGGGCGCACCCGGTGGACGGCGTCACCGTCGTCGTGGACGTCGTGACCCGCGAGGTCGTCGACGTCGTCGACCACGTGGATCTGCCCGTCCCGCAGGAGGACGGCAACTTCCACGACCCGGC
Organism: Pseudonocardiaceae bacterium; assembly: GCA_035546415.1. Classification (GTDB taxonomy): domain Bacteria; phylum Actinomycetota; class Actinomycetes; order Mycobacteriales; family Pseudonocardiaceae; genus DATEPR01. Next base: position 2,270 of record DASZXM010000824.1, on the reverse strand, counting down.
CTGGGTGAACCAGCAGCCCCGGGCGGGCATCAAACCCATCGAGATCACCCAGCCCGATGGCCCCAGTTTCACCATCGACGACGACGGTGTGCTGCACTGGCTGGGCTGGTCCCTCCAGGTGAGCTTCGACCAGCGCGAAGGCCTGGTGCTGCACAACATCGGCATCGACGGCCGGCCCGTGGTCTACCGGGCGTCACTGGCCGAGATGATGGTCCCCTACGGCGACCCGAGCCCGCAGCGCTGGTTCCAGAACTTCTTCGACTGCGGCGAGTACCTGCTGGGCGGCTTCGCCAACTCCCTGGAACTGGGCTGCGACTGCGTCGGCGACATCACCTACCTGGACGCCGTGCTCGCCGACAGCCACGGCGAACCGCGCGTCGTGCCGCAGGCGATCTGCATCCACGAGGAGGACTCCGGCATCCTCTGGAAGCACACGGACAACTGGAACGGGTCGGTCCAGTCACGGCGCAACCGGCGCCTGGTCGTGTCGTGCTTCGTCACCGGCGGCAACTACGACTACGGCTTCTACTGGTACTTCTCGCTGGACGGGTCGATCGAACTGGAGGTGAAGGCCACCGGCGTCGTGTTCACGTCGGCCTACCCCGGTCCCGGCTACGCGTACGCCACCGAGGTCGCGCCCGGCCTGGGCGCGCCCGCTCACCAGCACCTGTTCAGCGCCCGGCTGGACATGATGGTCGACGGCCCGTGCAACGCCGTGGACGAGGTCGAGGCGGTGTTCGCGCCGGGCGGCCCGGGCAACGCGTTCACCCAGTCGGTGACCAGGCTGCGCACCGAACTCGGGGCGCAACGGCTGGCCGACAACGCCCGCAACCGGTCGTGGCTGGTCACCAACCCGTCGGCGCCCAACCGGCTGGGCAACCCGGTCGGCTACATGCTGCACCCCGAGGGCCGGCCGGTGCTGCTGGCCGACCCGTCGTCGGACATCCACGGCCGGGCCACGTACGCCACGAAGCACCTGTGGGTCACGCCGTACGCGCCGGACGAGAACTACCCGGCCGGTGACCTGGTGAACATGCACCCGGGCGGCGCGGGCCTGCCCGCGTGGACGGCCGCCGACCGCAACGTCGACGACACCGACATCGTCCTGTGGCACACCTTCGGACTCACCCACTTCCCGCGTGTCGAGGACTGGCCGGTGATGCCGGTCGACACGGCCGGATTCGTGCTCAAGCCGTACGGCTTCTTCGGCCGCAACCCGACGCTGGACATCCCGGCCGCCGACCGCTGTCACCACGGGGAGGCCCACGCATGACACTGGGCATCCAGCTCTACAGCGTGCGGGACGACATCGGCCCCGACCGACTGGACGGCACACTGCACCGGCTGGCCGGGTGGGGCTTCACCCACGTCGAGCCCTACGACATCGTGACCGACCCGAAGGCACTGGCCGAAGCGTTGCGCCGCAACGGCTTGCTGGCCACGACGGCGCACGCCAAGGTGACGGAGCTGGACGAGAACACCGTCCTGGACGCCGCCGAACTGCTCGGCGTCCGTACCGTGATCGTGCCGTGGGTCGAACCGGCCACCGTCGCCGACCGCGACGGGGTGGCGCGGCTGGCGGACGCGATCAACGCCGTCGCCGACCGGGCGGCCCGCCGGGGCATCCGGATCGGCTACCACAACCACGACTTCGAGTTCGCCCAGCGGGTGGCCGACGTCCCGGTCTACGAACTGCTCGTCGACGCGCTCGACCCGGCAGTCGTGCTGGAACTGGACGTCTACTGGGCCTCCGTCGGCGGGGCGGACGTGTTCGCGCTGCTGCCCCTGCTGGGCGACCGGGTGCGGTTCCTGCACGTCGTGCACGAGCGGGAACCGGGCAACGACCGGCCCGTGCTGGGGACACCGATCGCCGGCCGGCTGCCCGAGGTGCTGCGGCTGGCGCCGGCCGTCGAACTGCCCGTCGTCGAGGTCGTCGCGCACCACAGCGACGTCTTCCCGCTCGTCGAGCGGAACGCGGTCTACTTCCGGGGGTTGGTATGAGCGATCCGATGCGCGTCGCGATCGTCGGGGCCGGTGACGTGTCCGACCAGTACCTGCGGACACTGATGTCCTATCCGGACCTGGACGTGGTCGCGATCGCCGATCTCGACACGGCACGCGCCCGGTCCCGCGCCGACGCGTACGGGATCGCGGTGTCCGGCGGCCCGGCCGAGGTGCTGCACCGCGACGACGTGGAACTCGTCGTCAACCTGACCACACCGGCCGCGCACACCGAGGTCGCGCTGGCCGCGATCGAGGCCTGGACGCAC
>DASZXM010000823.1:0-1720 GCA_035546415.1 Pseudonocardiaceae bacterium | reverse complement strand
CAGCGCCAGCTGCTCGGCCTCCTTGACCACAGACCGAGTTTAGGCCGCCCTGGGTAGGCTCAGCCGCATGCGCGTACTCGCCCTGCTCGACGGCACACTGGCCGATCCGGAACAGCCCCACATCCGCGTCGACGACCTCGGCGTGACCCGCGGTGACGGTGTCTTCGAGACCGTGCTCGTGGTGGACGGGAAGCTGCGGGAGATCGGCCCGCACCTGGACCGGCTGGCCCGTTCCGCGGCGATGCTGGACCTGCCCGAGCCGGACCGGCCGGCGTGGGAGGCGTGCATCCGGACCGTCATCGACAACTGGTCCGGCGCGGCCGAAATGGCCCTGAAACTGGTCTACACCAGGGGAGTCGACGGCGGCGACGGCACGCCGACCGGGTACGCGCTGGGCATGGACATCGCACCGACCGTGCTGCGCCAGCGCCGCGAGGGCGTCGCCGCGATCACCCTGGAGCGGGGCATCGAGCACGGTGCCGCCGAGCGTGCGCCGTGGCTGCTGCTGGGCGCGAAGTCGTTGTCCTACGCGGTGAACATGGCCGCCGGCCGGGAGGCCGCCCGCCGGGGAGCCGACGAGGTGATCTTCACCGAGTCGGGTGACTCGGTGCTGGAGGGCCCGACGTCCACGGTGGTGATCGCGCAGGGCCGTACGCTGCGCACCCCGCCGACGCAGCTGGGCATCCTGCCCGGCACCACGCAGGCGGCGCTGTTCCGGGCCGCGGAGAAGGCAGGCTGGGCGGTGAAGGTCGAGCCGATCAAGGTGGCCGAGCTGCACCAGGCGGACATCGTGGTGATGGCGTCGTCGGTCCGCAAGATCACCCGTGTGCACACACTGGACGGCGCGCCGCTGCCGGAGGCCGCCGAACTGCACGCCGAACTGCTGCGGCTCTACGAGTCCGAGTACTAGACGGATCAGGCCAGCACGCGGAACGTGACGGTCGTGCCGGGCCGGGCCTGGGCCAGCGCGGGCAGCGCCCCGGCCGGCACGACACCGATCACCGGGTAGCCGCCGGTCGTGGGGTGGTCGGCGAGGAACACGACGGGCCGCCCGTTCGCCGGCACCTGCACGGCCCCGGTGACCACGGGTTCGCTGGGCAGTTCCACGCCGTCGAACCCGCTGGCCCGCACCAGGGCCGGTCCGGCCAGCCGCAGGCCGACACGATTGCTCTCCGGGGACACCTGCCAGCTGCCCGCGGCCAGCTGCCGCGCTGGCTGGTCGAACCAGTCGTCGCGCGGCCCGAGCAGCACGGGCACCGTGATCTCGTCCGGCGACGGGCAGGAGCCCAGTTCGTCGGCGCCGGTGGGCAGGCCGACCGGCTCGCCCAGCGGCAGCACGTCCCCGTCCCGCACGGGTGCCGGCCCGATGCCGGACAGCACGTCGGTGGACCGGCTGCCCAGCTCCGGTTCGGTCGCGACGCCGCCGCTGAACGCGACGTAGGCGCGCAGCCCGGTGCCCGGCAAGCCCAGCGCGAGCACGTCACCGTCGGCCAGGTACAGGGGCGTGTGGGAGTCGCGGGTGCGCCCGTTCACGGTGACGGCGACGGCCGGCCCGCAGGCGCTCGTGCAGGACCTGGGCCGCCCCGGGCACGCGCACCTCGGCGTGCCGCCGTCCGGGGCCCTGGACGTGCCCGCGCTACGGCTGGCGAACCGGCTGGTGGGCAACGCCGAGTCGGCGGCCGGGATCGAGGCGCTGCTGGGCGGGCTGCGGCTGCGGGCG
>DASZXM010000822.1:0-12095 GCA_035546415.1 Pseudonocardiaceae bacterium | reverse complement strand
GAGCAGTGGTCGCCCTCCGCGCGCAGCAAGTGCTGGAACGCGAACGAGGATATCTGGAGCGGTTCAAGTCGTTTTCGGCGCTCAAGCGCTGGCGCAATGCCTTGGTGGAACGCAATACCCTGCAGAACGGCGCCTACGGTTGCGTGCTGGGTTCCTTGGCCAGCGAGCTGTCCGAACAGGACGAGGAGGCGCGTGCGACGCTGTGGGCCCATCTCGCGGACTGGCAGGCCCTGCTCGCTGCCGGTTTCCGGCGAATGCAGGAGTCGGGCTCGCTGAGCCCGGATGCCGACCCCGACAAGCTGGCGGTCGGCCTCATGGCGGCACTGCAAGGTGGTTATCTGCTGGCCGAGACCGCTCGTGACGTCAGTCCGATGGCAACTGCCCTGGACATGGCCCTGGACCACGTCCACTCGTTCCTGATCGACTAGGTCCCCAGTGGACTCGCCGTCCTGGATCCCGCGGATGCGTACGCACGAACTTGGTTGATGGCGTTGTCGAGCGCGACTTCCAGTGGATGGATCCGCCGTGCGGCTCTGGCCAACAGGACTCCACCTTGGACTGCCGCGAGGATCGAGATGGCCAGGGCGTCCGCGTCCGCGTTACCGGTGAGTTCGCCGCGCACGATCATCCGTCGGATGCCGGCGGCCAAGTACCGCTGCCAGGTTTCGAACCCCGCTTTGAGCGCCAGACGCGCGGGCTCGTGCTGGTCCACGGTCCAGCTCACGAGCGCCCCCAGCGGACGCCCGGCACGGATGTGAACACCTTGCAGGCGGACCGTCTCGTCCCGCCACTGTTGCAGACCCCGCAGGGAGTCCAGGTCGCGCAGCAGCGTCTCCTGAGCGGACAACTCCTCGCCGACGCGTTCGAGTACCAGCGCCTCGACCACGCTGCGGCCGTCGTCCGTGAAGGCTTCGCGGAAGTCGTCGGAGTCGAACCCGGTGGCGTCGAGAACGTCGTCCACAGTGAACCCGTTGGCCCCGCGCTCGCGCAGCAGCTCGGCGGCGGCTGTCATGATCGCGCACCTTCGAGCTTCTCCAACAGACAACATGGTCCCGACCATAGCCCGATTCCAGCTCGGAACCTGGGGCCACTTGGCACCCGGGAACGGGAACCAGTCGGGTTCGACACGGTCATCGAAGAGCGCGAACCAGCGCGTCGAGCACGCCCGACCACGCACTGGCCGACGGCGCGGCGAACCCGACGATCACGCCGTCGCGGTCCGACGTCGATCCGGGGTGCCGGAAGAAGTCGAGTGGCTCGACCGTCAGCTGTTCGCGAGCGGCCCGGCGCACGAGTTCGGCACCGGTTCGACCGGGCCGTTCGACAAGGACGTGCAGCCCGGCGGACATCCCGGTCACGTGCGCGTCGGGCGAGTGCCGGCCGATCGTCTCGACCAGCTGCTGACGTCGGCGGCGGTACCGCGAGCGCATGGAACGGATGTGCCGGTCGTACGCCCCCGATTCGACGAAGTCGGTCATCGCCAGTTGATTGACGAACCCGACGGTCTCCTCGGTTTCCCCTTTCTCCGTGATGATCGGGCCGACCATGTGATCCGGCAGGACGAGCCAGCCGAGGCGCAGTCCCGGCGCCAGCGACTTGCTCGCGGTCCCCAGATAGATCACGTGGTTGTGGTCCAGCCCCTGCAGGGCGCCCACGGGAGACCGGTCGTAACGGAACTCGCCGTCGTAGTCGTCTTCGATGATCAGCGTGCCCCGTCTGCGGGCCCAGTCGACGACCGCTGCCCGCCGGGCGGGGTGCAGCGCCACACCCAACGGGAACTGGTGTGATGGCGTGAGCAACACCGCTCCGGGGGCCGGTTCGTCGTCGAGCGTCGACACGTCGGCACCATCGTCGTCAACCGGGATCGGCACGGCGTCGAGCCCGGCCTTCAGCAACGCCGCACGCTGCGTCTGCAGGCCGAACTCTTCGAGCGCCACCGTCGTGACGCCTGCCCGCGCCAGCGCGGTGGCGACGAGCCGCAAGCCTTCCGCGGCCCCACCGCACACGACGACGTTGTCGGCCCGTGCGCGCAGCCCCCGCGCGCGAGCGAGATAGCGGGCGAGGACATCACGCAGTTCACCACTGCCGTGCGGGTCGGCGTACCCGAAGGCGTGGAACGGCACGGTGCTCACGGTCCGCTTCACCGCGCGAATCCACTCCGCCCGCGGGAACGACGACAGGTCCGGGCGCCCGGGCCGGAGATCGTGCACCGGCTGTACCCGGGCGCCGGGCATCGGCAGCCGTTTCCGGCCGCCGACGAGTTCCGCCGCACGCTGTGACACTTCCGTACCGGAACCGTGCAGGCCGGTGAGCCATCCCTCGTTGATCAGCTCCGAGTAGACGCGGACGACGGTGTTCCTGCCCAGCCCGAGGTCGGTGGCCAGCACGCGGCTGGACGGCAGGCGCGTCCCCGGTGCCAACCGGCCGGTGCGAATCGCCTCGCGGAAGGCATCCATGAGGTCGGCGCGGACGTTGCTGCCGATCTGGCCCAGGTGCAGGTCGAGACCTGCCGTTCGGCTACCGCGGTCGGCTTGATCGGTCACATCGGACAACGATAGGACCTCGGACCCGCCTGGGGACACGGTCCGTCCACGGCGATCGACTCTCCCCTTACCCGCGTACGCGGATGACGGTCTTGCCCTTGCGGCGCTCGCTCGGGTTGAGCGCCCGGATGGCGTCGTCGAGGGCCGTCACGGTGCCGACGTGGGTGCGGAGCCGTCCGTCACGCACGCGCTGGACGATCTCGGTCAACTGGGCGGGAACGGACTCGACGACGAAGTCGATCGCCAGACCATCGGTGGGGCGGGTTTCCACGGGGCCGACAACCGAGACGAGCGTTCCCCCCGGCCGGATGATGCCCGCCGAGCGTTTCTGGACGTCGCCCCCGATGACGTCGAACACGAGGTCGACCCCGCCGACGGCTTCGATGCTGTCGTTGCCGAGATCGAGGAACTCGTTCGCACCGAATTCGAGCGCGGCGTCGCGGTCGGCCGTGCGGCCGGTGCCGATGACATAGGCACCGGCCTCCCGCGCGAGCTGCGTGACAACGGAGCCGACCGCGCCGGCCGCACCATGCGCGAGGACGGTCTGCCCGGCCCGGAGACGCCCGTGGTCGAACAGCCCCTGCCATGCCGTCAGACCCGAAATGGGCAGACTCGCGCCGGTCACGAAGTCGACGTCACCCGGCAGTGGCGCGAGGTTGCGTCCCTCCACGGCCACGTATTCGGCCAGCGTTCCGTCGCGATGCCAGTCCGTGATGCCGAACACCCGCTGGCCAACAGACAGCCCCGTCGTGCCGTAACCGAGTTCGGTCACCACGCCGGCGAACTCGTGTCCGATGATCCCCCGGACTCGGTCATGCCCGGCCCGGTCGGCCCACGTCGAGGGCCACTCCCATTCCGCCGGGACGAACCCGGACGCGTGGACCGCTACGACGACATCGTTGATCGCGGCCTTCGGTTCGGGCCGCTCGGCGAGCGTGATCCCCGCCGCGTCCGCGGTCTGGTCTGTGACGACGATCGCTTTCATGTGCTGTCTCCCTGTCTGGACAGATGGTTCGGTCTTGGGGGTCAGGCGTTCCGTGGGTTGCGTGCCGCGACGAGCGTCACCAGGGTCGCCGCCAGGGCGAGCCCGCCGTAGCCGAGGGTGATCTGAGGCAGCGTGAAGGTACTGGTCAGATGGCCGGCGATGAGGGCCGGGACGGTGGCGCCGCTGTAGGAGAGCAGGTACACCACGCTGAACAGTGGGGCCCGGTGGGCCAGGCCACTGCCGTGCAGCAGGCCCCGGGTGACGGCACTGATCGCGATGCCCTGGCTGGCCCCGGCCACGATGGTCGCGACGATGAGCAGCGCCAGCATGTCGGTCGTGACCGCTGTGATCACCCCGATCACTCCGAGCAGGAATCCGATCATGCCGATGCGTTGCGCCGTCGCCGTGTCGAACCGGCCGCTGAGGGGCGCACCCACGGCGCTGGGCGTCATGTAGGCGGCGAAGACGAGCCCGACGACGACCGGGCTCCTGGTGTGGAGTTGATCCTGGACCAACGCGGGTACGAATGCCTGGTAGAAGGCTCCGATGGACCAGGTGGACAGCAGCACCGCGGCGGCGACCGCGAGGAGGTTCCTGACATGGGCGGGTACGAACACCTGGGGCCGCAGGGAGCGCCCGGCTCCCGGCGTTGGCGTCGCGGTCTCCGGGCTGACCGCGATGAGGACGGCTGACAGGAGCAGCAGCCCGATCAGGACCAGGAAGACCAGATCACGCGGCCACGGAGCGAACTGGATCAGTACGCCCGACGCGATGGCCCCGACAGCCAGACCGAGCATGACCGTCTGACTCGACGCGACCGACGCCAGCCAGGCCGGCTTGGCCGGCGCGGCGTCCACGATGTACGCGGTCAGACTGCTGCTGGCCAAGCCCGCGCCGAGACCCATCAGCACCCGTCCGGCGATCAGGATGCCGATGTGGTGCACGTCCAGCAGCACCAGCGCACCCGCCACGACGAGGGCCAGGCTGGCGATCGCGACCGGGCGCCGGCCCACGTGATGGGAAAGCCGTCCGAACACCAACAACGTGATCAGCGTCGCCCCGGAATAGGCGACCACGGTGAGCGAGATTCCGCCGTTGGTGAACCCGTCCTCGGCCCGGTAGATGTTGAACAGCGGGATGGTCGACCCCACCGCGGCGAACACCACGACGAGCGCGATCGCCGCGGACACGAAAGCCCTTCGACGCGCTTCGTCCGGTGGGCCGACCGGGGCCGGCGCGTCGGCCGGCGCGCCGGCTGGCACGTTGGCTGTCATCGTGGGTGGTCAGACGAAGGTGAACAGGCTGTCGGTGTCGAATCGGGAGATCGGGTTGTGGTATTGCTTCTGGGGGTCGGGGTAGCCGAGTGCCAGCAGGACGGTCGTGGTGTGTCCGGCTTCCCGGATCTTGAACGCCTTGTCGACACTGGTGGGGTCGAACCCTTCGAGGGGCGTGGCTTCGACGCCGAGTTCCGCGGCGGCCATCATGGTCAAGCCGACCGCCAGGTAGGTCTGCTTCTCCATCCAGTGGTTCACGTCCTTGTAGGCGTAGTTGCGCAGGTTGAGGAAGTCCCGCGTCATCGATTCCCACAGGTCCTGCTTTGCCGGATCGGGGAACCGGCCGTCGGCCCTCTCCTTGGCGAACACCGCATCGAGGTGGCTCTCCGGGAGATCGGCCCGGGTGGTGACGATGATGGTGTGCGAGGCGTTGAGAATCTTGACGGCGTTGTCCTGGAAACGTGCACCGAGGTTGGCCGCCAGCCGCTCCTTGCCTTCCTCCGTGGCGAGGACGTAGAAGTGGTTGGGCTGAATGTTCGTCGACGTGGGCGTCGAACGCAGGAACCTCAACAACTGGTGCAGAGTTTCCTCCGGAATCGTCCTGGTGGGGTCGAAATACCGGGTGAGATGCTTGCTCATGAGCTTGTCGAGATCCATGTCGATCTGCCTTCTTCTCGTGATCGGTACGTGTGACGAGAGATTCGTGTCGCCGCGCGGCTAACGTTCACGGGCGAGTAGCGCGCCCACGCGGTCGAAGCTGATACCGGTCGTCGCCGAGGCGATGTCGCCGGCGATCAGGGCCTTGGCCGCCTGTTCGAGCGCGCCGATGGCGTGCGTGTAGAGCGCTGGGCCCAGGCTGATGCGTTTGACCCCGGCCTTGCGCAGTTCAGCGACGGTCAGCACCTTGTCCGCCGGCGAGATGAGGACGTTGACCGGGGTCGGTGCGACGGCGGTGACGATGCTGACGAGCGCATCGAGATCGGGTGGGAACGGTGCGTAGAGCACGTCCGCGCCGACCTCGGCGAAGGCGGTCAGGCGTCGGATGGTGTCGTCCAGATCGGGCCGCCCCTGGATGAAGTTGTCGGTGCGACCGGTGACGACGATGCGCCGCTTCGCCGCGCTGACGGCGCTGCGCACGCGGTCGACCGCATCGTCGAAGTCGCGAATGGGCTGATCGGGATTGCCTGACGTGTCTTCGACCCCGATCCCGGCCAACCCGCTCTCGACGGCGCGTTCCACGGTCACGGCGACATCGGCCGATGTGTCGCCGTAGCCGTCCTCGAAGTCGCCGTTGACGGGCAACCCGGTCAGCCGGGCGAGCAGTCGCGCATGGTCGAGATGCTCGTCACGGGTGATGGCGTGGCGTCCGTCGACCCGGCCGAGCGTGGCAGCGAGCGCGGCCGACGATGTCGCGATCGCTTCGAACCCGGCATCGGCCAGTACCAACGCCGAGAGGCCATCCCAGGCGTTCGGCATGACGAGGCCGCCCGCACGGGTGTGCAGGGCCATGAACATCTCATAGATCTCGGAGCCCGGCATATCAGACCTTTCGCTGGGCCGACCGGGCCGCCGCAGGGAGCCACGAGTCAGTTGGGACTATATGGTCCATTATGCTAGCAGCGTGAGCGGCTGGCGCCCAGACGGGCATGTCGCTCTGACAGGAAGCCAGGACACCTCGTGCCACCGCGTCCGGCGCACGCGACGCCTGACCTCCACTGGTTCGGACGCTGTGGTCCAGTTATGGGACGGCGCCAGTTGGCGCGGTGGGCGCTCGGGGGCTGGGGGCATCTAAAGTCGCCGGATGGAGATCTGGGTCAACCCGCGGTGTTCGAAGTGTCGGTCCGCGTTGTCGATGCTCGACGAGGCCGGGGCCGGGTACACCGTGCGCCGGTACTTGGAGGACCCGCCGACCAGGGACGAGCTGGCCGCGGTGCTGGGACGGCTCGGGGTCGAGCCCTGGGACATCGCCCGCACCGGCGAGTCCGTCGCCGCGGACCTCGATCTCACGTCCTGGCCGCGGACACCGGCCGAGCGCGACCGCTGGATCGACGCGCTGGTCGCACATCCGATTCTGATCCAACGACCGATCATCACCGCCGACGACGGGACCACGGTCGTCGGCCGTACGCCGGAGTCCGTGCGCTCGGTGCTGCCGGCCGACCCACCGAAATGACGTCGGACAGTGGGCCGTCCGGTCCGGCGCTACCGGTCCGGTAGCGCCGCGCCCTCGGCCGTGATGACCCGTTCCGCGACCGACAGGAACTCCGACCGGAGTTGGTCGACCTTCACCCCAGGTCCGGCCAGTTCCTCGGCCAGTTCCGCCAGTGGCCACGTGAGCTGCAGGCCGTGCCGGGCGAAGTACAGGGCAATCGAATCGATGCCCCACCGGTCGGTCACGTCCAGCCACGCGTAGCCGAGGATCTGCCACAGCCACCGCTCGGTGCGCCGCGGATCGTCGAGGCGTACGACGGTCTTGACGTCGACCAGGGTGTGTCCCGTTCCGGGTCGGCCGATCAGGAGGTCGCCGTCGGCCCAGTTGTCCACGATCACCGGTGCGGCGATGCCGAGGGAACGGCCTGGCGCGGGTCGGCCAGCGGCGTCGCGCCACTGCCGCAGCACGCCGGACGTCCGGGTCAGGGTCAGCAGTTCCAGCAGCTCGGTGATCGCCCCCTGCGGCGCGATCGCCCGCAGTTCCTCCGGGTAGTAGCTGCCGCGTTCGTGCAGGGCGAGCAGGGTGTCCACGAGCGTGCCCGACCGGTAGATGTCCTCCCAGCACGACAGCACGTAGCAGGCCCGCAGCAACGCGGTCTCCGTTGCTTGTGGCGCCAACTGGCCGGGCGGGGCGTGTTCTTCCAAGGTGCGCTCGACGCGGTCGAAGAAGTCCGACAGCAGCCGTTCCTGACTGACGTCGTCGTCCCCCGGGTCGATTCCCGGCCCCAGGTCGGCCCACCCCGTCGGCGTGGGACGCAGTTGCAGGGCACGGGCCTGTTGGGCGGCGGGCAGCAGGCGATGCGTCGGCCAGATTGCCGCCGTCCGGTCGGCCCAGCGCCGGGTCACGATACCGCCGCCCGCCAGCCCCAGCAGCGCGTAGTAGGGCGGCGCGTCCTGCACGAGGAACGCCAGGCGTACGCCCAGCGTCCCACCGACCGCGGCCCAGTGGTGCCGGTTGACGTCGCCGGCCGGCCGGATGGGCCGGTGGCCCGCACCGGCCCTGGCCACGGCCGCCACCACATCGGTGGTGCCGGGCAGCCGCTCCGCGCACCAGCGGGCGAGCTCACCGTCGTGCAACTGCGTGGTCAAGGACATGGCAGCAGCTTCGCCCACGTCGACCGCGCGCCGGGCGGCGGGTCGGCGAGGCTGTCATCGCCACGACGTCGCCTTGCCCGGGTGGTCACGAACTCCGCAGAACACGGTCGAGCGCCGCACGGCCGATGGGTCCCCAGTGCGGCTTGCCGCCGGGAAGACCCCGCTCTCCGTTCCGCCCCATGAGCATCAGGAAGAGGCCCTTCAGCGCGGCCAGCCCACGGGCCCGCCGGATCGCCGCCTCGTCCGCACGCGCGTACCGGTCGAAGAACCGAGCGGCCGTGCCGGCCGGCAGCAGCACCCATGCGGCGGCGAGGTCCCACGCCGGATCGCCGGCGAACAGGGCACCGAAGTCCACGATGCCGGTGAGCGTGCCGTCCGAGCCGACGACGTTCGCGGGATGCAGGTCGCCGTGCACCCACACCGGTGGGCCCTCCCATGCCGGGGCCGCGACGGCGTCGTCCCACACGGCCCGGACGTCGGCGGCGATGTCGTCGGGCGCGACGGCCTGGAAGAAGTCCTCGAAGCCGCCGGCGCAGTCCCGGGGATGGGCACCGCGGTCCGTCGCGATCGGCGCGTCGGCGGGCGCCGCCACGTGCAGTGCACGGAGGAACCCCGCCAGTGTGTCGGCCGCGTGGGCGCCGTGGCTGATCGAGCCGTGGTCGAGCGGTTCGCCGGGAACCCACGTCATCACGGTCCAGTGCATGGGGAAGCGTTCGGACGGTTCACCGAACCGCACCGGGGTCGGCACCGGGAGCGGCAGGAGCGGGGCCAGCACGGGTAGCCATCGCCGCTCCTTGAGTTGGTACTCCGGGGTGTGGTCCATGCGCTGCATGCGCACGGCCAACTCGTCCCCGAGACGCCACATCTGGTTGCCCCAGCCACCCGCCACCTCGCGGATCGCCAGGCCCGCGAGGTCTGGATGTTGCTCCCGCAGCAGGTCGCGGACCAGGTCGGCGGTGATCTCGATGTCGGCGTCGGTCACACGGCACAGTACCGGGCCGGCCAGGCGTCAACCGCGTGGTTGACGAATCCAGTGCGTCAAGTAGTCTGTTGGCATGCGCGACGTACCCGATCTCGACGACCTCGTCGCGTTCGTCGACCTGACCGGTGCGGCGCGGGATCACGATCCACTGCGGCAGATCGAGGCGGCCGAGAGCCTGGCCGCCGATCTGCACCGGCTCGGCGATCGGCTGGTCGGGCACTACGTCGAGCGGGCCCGCGTGCGCGGCTACACGTGGACCCAGATCGGTGCGCGGGCCGGGCTGACCCGGCAGGGTGCCCAGCAGCGGCACGCGCCGCACGTGGCCAGCCTCAGCATGGCCGACCTGGCCGCCACCGGCCTGTTGGACCGGTTCACCCGCCGCTGCACCGATGCCCTCGACCGCGCGGCACGCCACGCGCGCCGCCACCGGCAGCCGGTGCTGGACACCGGGCACATCCTGCTCGGCGTGCTCGACGACGCGGACAGCATTGCCGTCCAGGCGATCCGTGTGCTGGAAGCCGATCCGGACGTGATCCGGGCCGGCCTCGAACTGCCGGCCCGCGACGGCATACCACCGGACCCCGTGACCGTCGGCCCCAACGCCCGCCGCGCGCTGGACGCCGCCCTGGCCGAGGCACGCCTGCTCAACCACCCGGCCGTCGGCACCGAACACCTCCTGCTGGCACTGCTGCGTGAACCGACCAGCACCGTGGGCGGCGTGCTCACCGCGCAGGGCGTCACGCGCGAGACGGCGACGGCGGTCGTGCAGCGGATCGTGTTGGACCACTACCGATCGAGGGAATGAAGGAGACCGCCGTGCACGTGATCGACGACATCGACGACCAAGGCGTCCGCCGAGTTACGCTGTCCATTCCCGCCGCCGAACCGGTGCCCGCCGTGGCGTGGTTACCGGCCCGGCCGCCGAAGGCCACCGTGCTGCTCGGGCACGGCGGCGCGATGCACAAGACGGCGCCGGCTGTCGTGCGCCTCGCGCACCACGTGACGAAACAAGCGGGCTACGCCGTCGTCGCCATCGACGCGCCGCTGCACGGTGCCCGCATCCCCGTGGCGGAACGTGGCATGACACCGCTGGAACGCAGGGCCCACATGGGACTGTCGGCGTGGCGGGCGCGCAACGCCGCCGCCACCGGGCAGGCGGTGGCGGACTGGCGCGCCACCCTGGACGCGGTGCGTCGCTGGGAGGCGATCGGCGAAACACCCGTCGGTTACCTCGGACTGTCGATGGGCACCCGATTCGGCATACCGTTCGTGGCGGCCGAACCGCGCGTCACGGCCGCCGTCTTCGGATTGTTCGGTCATTCACCGGAAAGCGGTGAACCGGCGTTCGGCGATGCCGCGCGATCGCTGTCCGTGCCGGTGCTGTTTCTGTTGCAGTGGGACGACGAACTCATGCCGCGCGCGGACGGACTGGCCCTGTTCGACCTCATCGGCACGTCGGACAAGACCATGCACGCCAACCCGGGCGGACATCTCGGCATGCCGAAAGCGGAGGCCGGCGCGGCCGTCGCGTTCCTGGCACAACGGTTGTCCAGGGCGGCCGATGGGTGGATGGACGATCAGCCGTCGTCGCGGCAGACGCAGAAGGGGTGACCGGCCGGGTCGAGAAGCACCCGGACGTCGTCCTGCGGCTGGTGAGTGGCGACCGAGGCACCGAGTGCGACCGCGTCGGCGACCGCCGAGTCGAGGTCGGCGACCTGGAAGTCGAAGTGCATCATCGGGTGCTGCTGCCCGTCGACGGGCGGCCACACGGGGGCCCGGTAGTCGGTCGCCTCCTGGAACACGACATAGATCGATCCCTCGGGAGCGGCGAGGATCGCCGTGCCCGGCTCCTCGTGACCGATGGGCCACCCGAGCAGTTCGGAGTAGAACCTCGCCAACGCACCGGGGTCAGGCGCTTCGACAGCGGTCCCCCACCACATGCCCTGCGTTCGAGATCGCACTCGTCCACCTTCCCGCGAAGTCCTGGTCGGTCAGGTGGCACCCTAGGGTCGATCACGGACGTTCCGCTTCCGCAATGGGCGACCACACGCCGAACCACTGCTCGGCGCCGTACTCCTGGAACCGCTCCACCTCGGTGAAACCCAGCTTCGCCGCGACACGCATCGAGCGGTTGTTGGCGGTCTGCGTGCAGAGTACGACCGGCTCGCCGGGAAGCGCGCCGGCGAACCAGTCCAGTGCCGCCGCGCATGCCTCGGCGGCGTACCTCTGACCCCACGCGTCCGGCAGGAACAGGTAACCCAGCTCGGCCTCCTGGCCGTCGGGGTGCACGTGGCCCGGACGCTCCGCGTCGCGTCGATCGAGCGTGATCATGCCGATCATCGCTCCGTCGAGGTCGACCACGAAGAGTCCGGGCCGTCGCCCAGGTACCTCGGGCAGGGTGCGCTCAAGCTCATCACGCGGTCGAGGGCCACCGATGTAGGTGCCCACCTCCGGCGAGGCGAACAGCTCGACGAACGCGGCACGGTCCCGTGCCTCGGGCTCACGAAGCACCAGCCGCTCGGTCCTGATCGGGGCAGGTGGCCAGGCGACGGGACCGAGCTCAGTCACGGCACGCAACCTATCGCAGCGATCCCGTGATCCCGCCCATCGCCCACAGCGCCGGGCGTTCAGAGTGCCGGATGCTGGTCCCGGACCGGGCTCAGCGTCTCCAGCAGCGCGGCGACGTACAGAACCGTGGACTCGGCGTACCAACTGGCCGCCAGTTGCACGCCGATCGGCAGGCCGGTGCCGGTCGTTCCGAACCGCATGGACAGGGGGGCAGCCAGGCACCGACGACCAAGCCGGCCGATGCCCCGATGACGACGTCGGAGTCGGCCAGCGGGACACCGCCACCGCGCAGTGCGTTCAGCAGGGCAGACGTCCCACGACGCCCCCACCGGGCCACCGCCACCCAGAACCAGGGCATTGTTCGGCGCCACCGTCACGTGATGATCCTTTCCAGTGGAACAGGGTCAAGATATGTCGGTCACCATATGACGCCCAAC
>DASZXM010000821.1:0-5987 GCA_035546415.1 Pseudonocardiaceae bacterium | reverse complement strand
CGGCGGGAACGAGCCGCCCGCGGTGCGATCCCGGCGGGCACGATCGTCGGCGACGGCTACTGGCTGCCGCTGCGCGACGGCGCCGCCGACGTGTGCATCTCGTCGAACGTGCTGGAACACGTTCCCGATCCGGAAGGCATCATCGACGAGATGATCCGGGTGACCAAGCCCGGCGGGATCGTCTACGTGTCGTTCACCAACTGGTTTTCGCCGTGGGGCGGGCACGAGACGTCACCGTGGCACTACCTGGGCGGCGAGTACGCCGCGCGCCGCTACCTGCGGCGCACCGGCCGGCTGCCCAAGAACAGGTTCCGGCACAGCCTGTTCCCGGTGCACGTCGGCGACGCGCTGCGGCTGGCCCGGTCCAGAAAGGACGCCGTGCTGATCGACGCGCTGCCCCGCTACCACCCGCGTGCGGCCCGGCAGGTGCTGCGGGTGCCCGGCCTGCGTGAACTGGTCACGTGGAACCTGCTGATGGTGTTGCGACGTAACGGATGAGGCCAACGCGATGACCGCAACCGAGCCCGGTACCCAACCGATCACGCTCCCGGCCGTCGAACCGGGCACGGGTGACCCGGGCCGGCCGCCCGCCGCGCCGCGGGCCACACCGGACGGCGAGCCACCGGCAGCCGCGAGCCGGTGGTGGCTGCTGCTGGGCTGGCTGGTGATGTTCCTGCTGTTCGCGTCGCACGACATCGGGAAGATGACGTTCGACACGAAGCTCGGCGTGGACATCGACCCGGTCGGCTTCTACCAGCGCCTGGCGACGCTGTGGAACCCGCTGGAATGGTTCGGCGGGCTGCAGGACCAGTACATCGGCTACGCGTTCCCGATGGGCGCGTTCTACCTGCTCGGCCACGTGCTGACCGTGCCGGTGTGGCTGGTGGAACGGCTGTGGATGTCGGTGCTGGTGGCGGCCGGGTTCTGGGGTCTGGTCCGGCTCGCCGAGCGGCTGGGCGTCGGCGGGCCGCGCGGCCGGTTGCTGGCCGGTGCCGTGTTCGCGCTGTGGCCGACGTTCACCATCGTGGTCGGCTCGACGTCGGCGGCCGTGCTGCCCGGCATGCTGATCCCGTGGGCCGTGCTGCCGCTGGCCGGACGGACCACGTCCGCGTGGGTCGCGGCGGCCCGCTCCGGGGTGGTGGTGCTCGCGATGGGCGGCGTCAATGCCGTGTCCACGATCGCCGCGCTCGTCGTGCCGGCCCTGTACCTGGTCACGCGCCCACCGGGTCCGCGGCGGCGGGCCCTGATCCTGTGGTGGGTCCCGGCCGTGCTGCTGGCCACCGCGTGGTGGCTGAGCACGCTGTTCTTCCAGAAGGCGTACGGGTTCGACTTCCTGCCCTACATCGAGCAGGCGGCCAACACGACGCAGACGATGTCGGCGTCGTCGCTGCTGCGCGGCAGCGGGAACTGGACGGCGTACCTGAACTTCGGCTCGCCGTGGCTGACCGGCGGGTGGGCCGTGGTGGCCACGGTGCCGGTGATCGCGGCGGCCGTGGCGGCGGCCGCGGTGGGACTGTACGGGCTGGGCCGCCGCGACCTGCCGGAGGGCCGATGGCTGCGGCTGGGCGTGGGGATCGCCGCGCTGGTCACGCTCGCCGGGTACGGCGGCCCGGTGGGCGGCCTGTTCCACGGCACCGTGCAACACCTGTTGGACGGGTCGCTGGCGCCGTTCCGCAACATCTACAAGTTCGAACCGGTCGTGGCGTTCGGCCTGGTGCTGGGCCTGGCCCACGGGCTGGCGGCGCCGCGGCGGCCGATCGTCACGCCCCGGACGGCGCCGGTGCTGCGCTGGGGCGGCCTGGTGCTGGCGGTCGCGCTGCTGCTGGGGCTGTCGCTGCCGGACACGACCGGCCAGGTGCTGCAGCCCGGCGCGTTCGCGAGCGTGCCGTCGTACTGGCAGGCCGTCGCCGGCTACCTGGGCCGCAACTCGCCGCGCGCGCCCGCGATGGTGGTGCCCGCCGACTCGCACGGCATCTACACGTGGGGCATGCCGGTGGACGAGCCGTTGGAGCCGCTGGCCGACTCGCCGTGGGTGCAACGCGACCTGGTGCCGTTCTCCAGTGCCGGCGCGACGGACATGCTGACAGCCGCCGAGCAGGCCATGGAGTCGGGTATGGCCGTCCCGGGGCTGGCGACGTACCTGGCACGCGCCGGCATCCGCTACGTCGTGGTGCGCAACGACCTCGATCCGACCCAGATCGGCTACACGCAGCCCGGTGTGCTGCACACGACGCTGGCCGAGTCCGGGTTCCACCGCGTCGCGTCGTTCGGCCCTCCGGTGACCGGCGGTTTCATCTACCCGAACACACCGCTGAGCGCGCAGGCCCTGATGACCAGCTACCCGTCGGTGGAGGTCTTCACGTCCGACTCGGCGCTCGCCGACGGCAGCCCGGTCACGACCCAGCCGACCGACCGGACCGTCACGGTCGCCGGCGATCCCGGGGCGCTGCTGCAACTGGCCGACCAGGGTTTGCTCACCGACCAGCCGGTCGTGACGGCCGGCCAGCAGGCACCGGACACGCCCGCGGCCACCGTCGTGACCGACGCCTACCGGCGACAGGACCACGCGTTCGGCCTGGTGCGGCAGAACACGTCGTACACGTACACGGCGGCCGAGACGAACCCGGTCGACTCCGCCCAGGGCGACGGCGGCGCCCCGCCGCGCCAGATGACTCCCGTTCCCGTGCCGGCGAACCAGACGGTCGCCGTGCTGCGCGGCGCGGCGGACGTGACGGCGTCGTCGTACGGGTCGTGGCTGTGGCTGCTGCCCGAGTACGACCCGGTCAACGCGTTCGACGGTGACGCGCGCACGGCGTGGGCGGTGGGCAGGCCGGACGGCAGCACCGGGCAGTGGCTGCGGATCGGCTTCGACCACCGGGTGGACCTGCCGGCCGCCGCCGGCATCGACCTGCTCGACGACACGGCCGTCCGGCCGTTGGCCACGAAGATCACGGTGACCACGGAGCACGGCAGCGCGACCACGAACCTGGCGCGGACCGGTCGGACACAGCGGATCAACCTGCCGGCCGGGCCGACGACGTGGCTGCGGCTGACGATCGACGCGACCACCAGGTCGGTACCCGGCGGCCTGGGCGCCGGCATCACCGACGTGCACCTGCCGGGGGTGCGGGTGACGCGGTTCCTGCAACCGGCGCAGAACCCCACGGCCGACGCGACCGCGTTCTCGTTCCACCGGGACATGAACCCGCCGCAGGCCATGGCCGCCGGTGAGCCGGAAAGCCTGTTCGCACGCACGTTCACCACGACCACGCCCCGGACCCTGCGGGTGACGGCGGACGCGATGGCGGTGCCCGGTGACGCGCTGAACGCGCTGCTGGACGCGTACCGGTTGAAGCGGTCGGCCCTGCGGGTGTCGGCCGACTCGGTGTGGGGCTCGCTGCCGCAGTTCCGGGCGGCGAACCTGATCGACGGCAACTACGCGACCGGCTGGGTGGCCAACGGCCCGAATGCGCTGCTGCGGCTGAGCTGGCCCGGCCGGCGGTCGGTCAAGCAGCTGTTCCTCCAGCCGCTGGCCGGGTTGGCCAGCGCCCCGACCAGCGTGCGACTCACGGCCGCCGACGGCCAGACCCGGACGGCGACGGTGCGGCCCAACGGTGAGGCGGACTTCCCCGCGCTGACCACGGACCAACTGGACATCACGTTCCCGACGCTGGCGCGGACGACCACGTACGACCCGGTGCTGGGCACCGACCAACAGCTGCCGGTCGGGCTGTCCGAGCTGTACCTGCCGGCGCTGGCCGACCTGCGCACGGCCCCGCCGTACCCGACGACCGTGCTGAACCTGCCGTGCGGCCAGGGCCCGCCGGTCACCGTGGACGGCACGACGTACCAGACGTCCGCGAGTGGCCGGGTCGGCGCGCTCACCGCGTTCACCCCGATCCGTCTCGCGCTGTGCACCGCGGGCGGAGCCCTGCGGTTGGGCGCCGGCCGGCACACGATCACCTCACCCGACGACAGCGGTGCGCTCGCGCTCACCGACCTGCTGCTGGGCGGCGGCACCCCACCGACCGCGCAGGCCACCCGCATGGCCACGGTGCTGGACTGGGGCGCGGAGCACCGGGAGGTCGGCATCGCCGCAGGCGACGCGACCTACCTGGAGGTCCACCAGTCGTACAACGCGGGCTGGACGGCCACGCTCAACGGCGGGCGGCTGACGCCGGTCGTGCTGGACGGCTGGCAGCAGGGGTTCGTCGTGCCGGCCGGTGACGGCGGCGTGATCACGCTGTCGTTCCCGGCGGGCGGCGCCTACCGGACCGCGCTGGTCGCGTCCGGTGCCGGTGTGATGGTGCTCGTCGTGGCCGCCGTGCTGACGGTGCGCTCCGGCCGCAGGCGCCGGCAGCGGGCCGCACGGTCGTCCCGGCCGCCACGGATCGGCGAACGGAGCCGGCTGGTCGGCGCGCTGGTCGCCGTCGCGGTGCTGTTCGTCATCATCGGCGGATGGGCCGCCGTGCTGGTGCCGATCCTGGCCGCACTGGGCTGGCTGCGGCCGGCGTGGCTGCCGTGGATCGCCGGTGGCGCCATGGTCGCCGCGGGCGTGTGCACGGTGATCGGGCTGTCCGGACACGTCGGTACGCCGGGCTACGGCGCGTTCGGCGCGCCCGCGCAGGTGTTCGCGCTGGCCGCGCTGGCGGCGGCGCTGGTGCCGGTCCTGCGGCCGGAACGGTCGGAGCGGTCGGCATGACGCCATCGTCCGGCGGCACGACGCCGTTCTCCGGCGGCGTGACGCCGTTCTCCACGGTCGACGAGCTGGGCTGCTACTTCGACAGCCCGGCCGAGCCGAACAACATCCACTTCGAGCTGCACCTGTCCGGTCACCTCGACCCGGCCCGGCTGCGCACGGCCGTGCTGGACACCCTGGCCGCGTATCCGGCGGCGCGGGCACGGCGCGGCCGGTGGCACGCCTGGGATCGCAGGCTGCACTGGGAGATCGCGGAACGGCCGGACGTGTCGCCGGTCGAGGTGGTCCACTGGCGGGACCCCGACGAGCTGGCCGGGCAGCGGGAACGCCTGTTGGCGGCCGCACCGCCGCTGGACCTGGCTCCCCCGCTGCGTGTCCGGCACGCGGTGGGCACCGACTGGGACGCACTGCTGGTGAACGTGCACCACGCCGCCATGGACGGGCTGTCCGGCCTGCGCCTGCTGCGGTCGATCGCCCGGCGGTACACCGGCGGTCCCGACCCGGTGGACGCCCGGCCGGTCGGTGTGCGCGCCGCGGCCCACGGGCACGCCCGGTCGCTGCGGCCGGCCGTGCGGATCGCCCCGGACGGCGGACGACCGGCCCCCGGCTGCGGTTTCCACCTGCTGTCCCTGCCGATCGACGACGTCCACAGTGGACGGACGACGGTGAACGACGTGCTCGTCGCTGCGCTCGTGGTGGCCGTCGGCGAGTGGAACCGGGCGCACGGCGCCGGAGCCGGCTCCGTGCGGGTCACCATGCCGGTCGACGCACGGGTGCACGGGCAGCAGGTGGGGAACCTGTCCCGGCTGACCGTGATCGCCGGTGAGCCGGGACTGGGCGCGGCGCGGCTGCTGGCCGACGTGGCCCGGCAGACGGCGGCCGCGAAGATGTCCGTCGGACCGCAGGTCGATCCGTTGACCGGGTTGCTCGCCGCGCCGTGGCTGCCGGTGGCCGTGAAGGCCAGGCTGCCCGCCCTGGCGCTGCGACTGGCCGGCGGTGCCAGTGACACGACGCTGCTGTCCAACCTGGGCCGGGTCGGCGACCCGCCGGACTTCGGTGCGGCGACGACGGCGACCGGGCTGTGGATGTCGTCACCGGTGCGGATGCCGCGCGGCGTGTCCGTCGGCACGGTGACCGTGCGGGACCGGCTGCACGTGTGCTTCCGGTACCGCAAGGCACTGTTCGACCGGTCGGCGGCGGCGCGGTTCGCGGACACGTTCGTCGCCGCGCTGCACTCGTTCGACGATCCCAGGTTCGGCTCGCGGACGTGACCGGCGGCGCGGGCATC
>DASZXM010000820.1:0-18489 GCA_035546415.1 Pseudonocardiaceae bacterium | reverse complement strand
CGGCCCTGCCGGACGCACCGGCGGCCACGGTCCTGCGCGACATCGCCACGCGGCTGTCCACGCGCTCCCGCGGCCTGGCCGGCCGACTCCTGTCCGTCAGCCCGGCCGGCCGCTGACCTGTACCACGGTCGCCGGCGCCAGGTTGCGCACCCGCGTCTTCGCCTGATCGCGTGAGCCCTCCGGGCGAACGGTCGGCTCAGGCGGCGACCGGAGTCACGGCGGCGCCCGGTGCGCGAACGCGCTGGCCGGCCGCTGAGCCGCACCACCGTCACCAGACCCGTTTCACGCACCCGATCAACAGCGGCCCGACCCTGAACGCATGAACCCGGCGGGCGGTCGGCTCAGGTGGGGGGTCGAACGGTGGCGCTTCGCCCGGGGCCGAGGGGCGCTGGTCGGTCGGCTGCTGAGCGGCGCCCGATCAACACCGGCCGACCTCAACGGATGAGCCCCCGCCGAGCGGTCAGCTCAGGTGGCGTCCGGGTCGAACGGTGGCGCTTCGCCCGGGGCGAGCGGCCGCTGGTCGGCCGGGCTGGTGGCCGCGGGAAAACCGTTGGGCTTCACGCCGTTCGAGCCGTTGGAACCGTTGAGGCCGGGGAGGTCCAGCTTCAGGTCGTCCCTCGGGTCGTAGCCGCCGGTCGCGTCCAGCAGGTGCTTGGTGACCGCGCGCCTCGGGTCGAAGTTGCGCAGGCTGCGGAGGTCCTCCAACGGCTTGCGCAGCTCGTCGAACTCCGGACCCAGCTCGGAGCGCAACTGTTCGCGCGCGCCACTGGCATAGTCGCGGACCTGCCGCACCGTGCGCCCGAGCCACGCTGCCGCTCCCGGCAGTCGCTCGGGACCGAGAATGAACAGGCCCGCGATGATGAGCACCACGAACTCGCCCCAGCTGATGTCAAACATCGCGTCGGCACCTCCGGCAAGCCACGTGCGATCAGAGTATCCGCTCAATCCGACTTGAGCGTTACCCGCACGCTGTGCTCTTGGCCCTGCCGGGCGAACTTCACGGTAACTGTCTGGCCGGGCTGATGATCGAGCACCGCGACCTGTAGTTCCGTGGAGCTGCCGATGGGCCTGCCGTCGAACGACGTGATCACGTCGCCGGCCTTGATGCCGGCCGCGGCGGCCGCGCCACCGGTGGTGATGTTCTCCACCTGGGCGCCCTCGGACGTGTTCGCCGACACCGACCTGGTGTTCGCGCCGAAGGTCGCGTGTTTGACCTGGCCGGTGCGGATCAGGGACTGCGCGATGCGGCTCGCCTGGTCGATCGGGATGGCGAAGCCGAGGCCGATGTTGCCGCCCTCGCCCGAGTCCGAGCTGGCGAACGTCTGGATGGCCGAGTTGATGCCGACCAGCGCACCGGACGCGTCGACCAGCGCACCGCCGGAGTTGCCCGGGTTGATCGCGGCGTCGGTCTGGATCGCGTCGTACACCGCCGTCGGACCGCCGTCGTCGCTGGGCACCTGGAACGGCCGGTGCAACGCGCTGACGATGCCCGCCGTGACCGTGCCGGCCAGGCCGAGCGGCGAGCCGATCGCGACGACCGTGTCACCCGGCTGCAGCTTCGACGCCGTGCCCGGTTGCAGCACCGTCAGGTCGTTCGCGTTGACCTTCAGCACCGCCAGGTCCGTCACCGGGTCGCGGCCCACGATGGACGCCGAGACACGCGTGCCCGAGCTGAACACCGCCGTGATCTGACCGCCGGAACCCTGTGCCGCGGCCGCGACGACGTGGTTGTTGGTGAGGCTGTACCCCTTGGAGTCGATCACCACGCCGGAGCCGACGTCCCCACTCGTACCGGCCTGCACCTCCAGCGACACCACCGCCGGTGAGACGCGTTTCACGATGCCCGCGACCGAGTCCGGCGCGCGCTCCAGGGCGGGGTCGACCTGGGCGAGGGTGGCGCCCGCGTCGGTCAGCGAGTTGGCGCCGCGACCGGCCAGCCAGCCGACGAGCCCGCCTGCGCCGCCGACCAGCAGCGCGCACACGAACAGCACCAGCAGCGCGCTGGGCTTGACACGCCGCCCGAACAGCAGTTCCGGCACGCTGAGCAGTGGCCCGGCCGGCCGGTTGCCGTCCGACGACTCGTCGGACGACTCCACGGCGGGCGGGCCGAGCGCCGCGCCCGCGCCCGGGTCACGCCACGGGTCGCCGCCTTCCGAACCGTCCCAGAAGCTCAACTGCTGGTCGGCCGCGTCACCCCCGATGTGGTTCGGGTCGCGCTGCAACCGCTCGTCGGGCGCGTCCGGCGGCCGGCCGAATGCCGTGGCCAGGGCTTCGGGCGGCGGTGCGGACAGCCGGACGGAGCCGTTGACCTGCCCGGGTGCCGGCCGCGGCCCGAACGCGCTGGCCACACCCTGTGGACGGCCGAACACCGAGGCCAGCGACGGGTCGACGGCGGGTCGGTCCAGTGGCCGTGGTTCGAGTCGGGGCCGCTCCGGCTGGCGGGGCTCGGCTGGGCCGTCCGCGGACGGCCGTTCCGGATTGGATTCCTCGCTCATCGTTCCCCGTGTCGACGCTCGAACTCACGCTGAGACCCCAGCGTGCCTCACCGACGGTGAAGTGTCAGTGGGCTTCGACCAGCTTGGCGGCGTGCCGGCTGGTGCTGGCGGCCGGCGCGTGCACCTGGTCGTGGGTGGCGGCACCGCCGAACGGGCTGTTGAACCCGGCCTGGACGACGCGTTGGTCGTTGGCCGTGCTGTTGTTGTCGTGCGGCGACTCGGCCGGGTGCTGCCCGGACGCGCCGAGCACGTGCGGGCCGACCATGGCCAGCGCACCGAGCATCAGGCCGGCCGCGACGACGCCGGCACCCTGAACCGCGCGGCGGCCGTGGGTGGCCCCGGTGCGCAGGACACTGCTGCCGGTGCCGAGCGGCCGGGACGCGCCGAGCACCGGGCCGGAGCCGAACGCGCCGGCGCCGGCCCGATCGGGCCGCTGCACGGTGACCAGCTGGCCGTCCGGGGTGACGGCGAGGCGCTCCACGTCGTCGGGCAGATCGGTGTCGGTGGGGATGGCGCGCAGCGCGGCCATCAGGCCGGCGGGCATCCTCGGGGCCTCCGCCGCCTGGACGGCGTCCCGGGCCTGGCGCTGCACGGTCGTGTCCGCCGCGCACACGGGGCAGCGGGCGATGTGGGCCGCGGCCCGTTCGTGTGCGGCCGCGCTCAGCTCACCGTCCACGAAGGCGACCACCGCGTCGGGGAGCAGATGAGCCTCGGGCAGCGAAGGGATGGTCCAACCACCGCGCTCGCTCATGACTCTTCCTCCACAGCGCCATTATCGCTCGCGGCGAAGGCCCGGGTGAGCATCGCCCGGACACACATTACGACAGCGGTCATCCCTCACCCGCCTCAGCCAGCGCACGCCGCCGCTCGAGTTCGGCCCGCAGCGCCTGCCGGCCACGGTGGATACGGCTGCGCACGGTGCCCAGCTTCACGCCGAGCGTGGCGCCGATCTCCTCGTAGGACAGACCTTCCACGTCACAGAGCACGACGGCGGCCCGGAACTCCGGGGCCAGCTGGTCGAGTGCTTCCTGCAGGTCGGGGTCGAGGTGGGTGTCGGTGTAGATCTCCTCGGGGCTCGGGTCGTCGCCGGCCAGCCGGTCATCGTCCTCGGGCAGGCCCTCCATGCGCAACCGGGACCGGCGCCGGACCATGTCCAGGAAGAGGTTCGTGGTGATGCGGTGCAGCCAGCCCTCGAACGTGCCTGGCTGGTAGTTGGCCAGCGACTTGAAGACGCGGATGAACGTCTCCTGCGTGATGTCCTCGGCGTCGTGCTGGTTGCCGGCGAGGCGGTACGCCAACCGGTAGACGCGGTCGCCGTGCTCCCGGACGACGTCCTCCCAGCTGGGGACGACCCACGCCTCGGCCTCGTCGTCCGCGATGGGCACCGCGTTCATGCCGCGCCCGGAGGACTGCACGGCGAACCGACCCTCATCGGCCGAGGGCTGGTCACTCGCGGGAGCGATCCCTGGTGTACGCATCGGCGGGTCGGCACCTCCACGGGCCGGCCTCGGCCCTTCGCACGGTCAACGTCCGATCGGTGCACGTTGTTCCCGTGTCCTGCGGTTCACTCAGTCGGACGACGGGCCGCACCGGTCCTGACGCCATCGCAACCAGGTTCGCCCATCTCGGTGAGGCGATCGTGAGAGCCGCCTGAGACGCACCTGAGAAATCTTGCCGACTGAGAGACTTCTCAGGGCCTTGGCTACCTGAGGATGTGTGGATCGTATGCGCCTTTCAGCCGCTCGAGAAAGCGCATTCGGCCGGGAATATTGGGCCGTTTGCCAGTTCACCGTTGGGCAACAACCGGCGCGTTCACCCGTTTACCGTACAACACGGCGCTAATCTGCTGCCTTGTGACGCCCGAGGAGCGGACCACCGCCGACCCGGCCAGATACGGGGCGGTGCACGACTACGTCGACGGGTACCTCGCCGAGGACGAGGTGCTCGCCGCGGCACGGGCGCGGGCCCGGCAGGCCGGGTGCGGGGCGGTCGGCAACGCCGGGGGCGCCGCACTGCGGTTCCTGGCGGCGACGCTGCAGGCCAAGGCCGTGGTGGAGGTCGGCACGGGCGCCGGGGTGAGCGGGTTGTGCCTGCTGTCCGGGATGGCGCCGGAGGGCGTGCTGACGTCGATCGACATCGAGCCGGAGCTGCAGCGGTCCGCGCGGCGGTCGTTCACCGACGCGGGCACGACGGCCGGGCGGATGCGGCTGATCATGGGCCAGGCGCTGGACGTGCTGCCCAGGCTCACGGATGGCGGCTACGACCTGGTGTTCTTCGACGCGGCCCGCACGGAGTACCCGAAGTACCACGAGCAGGGCGTGCGGCTGCTGCGGCCGGGCGGGGTGATCGCGTTCGCCAACGTGCTGGGCACCGGCCGGGTGCCGGACCCGGGCCGACGCGACCAGGAGACGGTCGCGTTGCGCGAGGTCGCGAAGGCCGTGCGCGAGGACACGCGGCTGGTGCCCGTCCTACTGCCCGTGGACGACGGCCTGCTGGTCGCGGCGAAGAAGGTCCCGCCGAAGGCGGACTGACCCGGTCTCACCCGGCTGTCGGCCGGGCCGGCACCAGCGTGCGCAGGCCGACGCCGATCGCGAGGACGACGAGTGCCAGTGCCCCGATGAACCACGTCGTGCCCGGCCAGCCGGCCGAGCCGAACGCGATGCCGCCCACCGAGCCGCCCACGCTGGACCCCAGGTAGTAGCAGCACAGGTAGACGGCCGACCCCTGGACGCCCAGGGTCGCCGAGCGGGCGCCGACCCAGCCGCTGGCCAGGGCGTGCACGGCGAAGAAACCGGCGGTCAGCACGACGAGACCGGCGACGACGACGGCGAGTTCGTCGGGCACGAGGAGTGCCACGCCCGCCAGCAGGACGACGGCGGCGAGCCACAGCATGCGCGGCCTGCCGAACCGGTCGGCAAGGCGGCCGGCGACGGTCGACGACACCGAACCGGCCAGGTAGACGACGAAGATCAGGCCGACGACCGACGCGGACAGCCCGAACGGCGCGCGCAGGAGCCGGAACCCGAGGTAGTTGTAGACGGTCACCTGCACGCTCATCGCGAGTACGCCGACCGCGAACAGCCGCAACAGGCCGGTGTCGGTGAACGCACGGCCGATCGCCGACGCCAGCACTCGGGGGTGCAGCGGGCGGGCGTGGAAGTGCCGGGACGGCAGCACGGTCAGCCGGAACACGATCGAGCAGGCCAGCGCGACGAGCCCGACGACGGCCAGAGCCCACCGCCAGCCGGCCACGTCGCCGACGAGGGCGGCGATCAGCCGGCCCGCCATGCCGCCGAAGCCGTTGCCGGCGATGAACAGGCCCATGCTGAAGCCCAGCGACCGCCGGTGCAGCTCCTCGGCCAGGTACGTCATGGCGACCGCCTGCAAGCCGGCCAGCGCGAGACCCTGCAGCGTCCGCAGGATCAACAGCACGGCGAAGTTCGGGCTGACGGCCGAGAGGATGCCCAGGATCGCCGAGGTGAACAGTGCGGCGGTCATCATCGGGGTCCGGCCGATCGCCTCGGACAGGGCCGTGAGCGGGATCACACCAATGGCCAGAGCGGCCGTCGACACCGAGACGGCGAGGCTGGCGGCCGCCGGGGACAGGCTGAACTGCGTCGCCAACGCCGGCAGCAGTGCCTGCACGCAGTAGAGCGTCGTGAACGTCGCGAGGCCGGCGGAGAACATCGCCAGACTGACCCGCCGGAACCCCGGCGTTCCCCTGCTGTGCCGCTCGACGACCGGGGTCGTGCCGGAAACATGCAGTTCAGCAGGCATGACCCTGACGCTACGATCGGCCCAACGATCCGTCCAATACACGAAACTCCACAGTTTCATCCACAGGTGGATAAATGGTGGGAGACCAGCGCCGCCGGGCGAGAGAGGTGATGCCGTGTGACCGATGACGCACTGGTGGCCGCGCTCGCACCGCGGCTCACTCTGCTCCGGGCCGTGGCCGACGAAGGCCATCTCACCCGCGCCGCGCTGCGCGTCGGCGTGCCGCAGCCCACGGCGAGCCGGTGGCTGGCCGAGCTGGGCACCCAACTGGGCACCCCCGTCGTGGTCCGGGACGGCAGGGGCATCCGCCTGAGCCGGAGCGGCGCACTGCTCGCCGACGGAGCCACCCGGGCGCTCGCGACGCTGGAAACCGCCTGCCGCGTGGCCGTCGAACAGGCCGATCCGGAGCGGGGCACGGTCGTTCTGGCGTTCCTGCACACCATGGGCGAGTCGCGGGTGCCGGAGCTGGTGCGGGAGTTCCGGAAGGACCACCCGAAGGTGCGGTTCACCCTGCGGCAGGGGGCGTTGGAGAACACGCTCGGCTGGCTGCACACCGGCGCCGCGGATCTCGCGCTGACGTCACCGTTGCCGGAGGGTCCGGAGTTCGGCTCCGCACAGGTCGCCGAGCAGGAACTCGTGGTGACGGTGCCCACACAGCATCGACTGGCCGGCAGGCGGTGCCTGCGACTGTCCGAACTGGCCGGTGAGCCGTTCGTCGGGCTGACGCCGGGCCACGGCCTGCGGCGGATCACCGACGAACTGGTCGAGGCGGCCGGTTTCGCGCCGGAGCTGGCGTTCGAGGGCGAGGAGGTGGACACGCTGCGCGGGTTCGTCGCGGCCGGCCTGGGTGTCGCGGTGCTGCCGGCGGCCGAGCGGGCGACACGGGAGGTCGCGGAACTGTCGCTGATTCCCCGTGCCACCAGGCAGATCGGGCTGGTCTGGACCCATGGCCGGCAGCTCGCCCCTGCGGCACAGGCGTTCCAGGACTTCGTGCTGGAGACGCGTGTGGGGCGGGCCTGAGACAGACCCGCCCCACACGAGGTGCTTCGTCAGTTGCGCAGACGGCTGGACGTCGACCGCCACTGCACCGTCGGCCGCATGGCGCCGAGGTCGACGCGGTCGGCGTGCTCCGACGCGATCGAGAACAGCGACTTGATCAGCGTGTCGGACAGCAGGTGCGGCTGCAGGCCGAGGGACGGCAGGCCGGTGTGCACGACGTTGTAGTAGTGCGACACCTCCTCCACCCGCGGGTTGGTCAGGTTCTCCACCTCGACCGGCCGCGGCGAGAGGTTCGCCACGGTCTTGGCGATCTCGGCCACCGACATCGACTCGGTCATCTGGTTGAACACGCGGAACTCGCCGCGCTCGGCCGGGTTCTCCACGGCCAGCCGGATGCACTCGGCCGTGTCGCGGATGTCGATCAGGCCACGGGTCTGGCCGCCGGCGCCGTAAACAGTCAACGGATGACCGATGACGGCCTGGATCACGAACCGGTTGAGCACGGTGCCGAAGATGGCGTCGTAGTCGAACCGGGTGGCCAGCCGCGGGTCCTTGGCGGTCTGGTCGGTCTGCTGGCCGTACACGATGCCCTGGTTGAGGTCCGTGGCGCGCAGGCCCCAGATCCGGCAGGCGAACTCCATGTTGTTGGAGTCGTGCACCTTGCTGAGGTGGTAGAAGGAGCCCGGCTTCTTCGGGTAGAGCATGCGGTCCTTGCGGCCCTTGTGCTCGACCTCCAGCCAGCCTTCCTCGATGTCGATGTTGGGGGTCCCGTACTCGCCCATCGTGCCGAGCTTGACCAGGTGGATGTCCGGGTCGGTCTCGGCAATGGCGAACAGCAGGTTAAGAGTGCCCACAACGTTGTTGTGCTGCGTGTAAACAGCGTGCTTTCGGTCGATCATCGAGTACGGCGCGGAACGCTGTTCCGCGAAGTGCACGATCGAGTCCGGCTGGAACTCACGAAGGGTCTGCGAAACGAACTCACCGTCGGTGAGATCACCGATGAATGCCGGCAGTCTCTTGCCGGACACCTGCTCCCACGCGTCGAGCCGGACCTGCAGCGGCTCGATCGGAACAAGGCTCTGTACACCCATTTCGTGGTCGTACTGACGACGCACGAAATTGTCCAACACAGCCACCTCGTGACCGACATCGGACAGGTGCAGAGCCGTTGGCCAGCCCAGGTAGCCATCGCCACCGAGAACCAGGACGCGCACGGGCACCCCTTCCAAGCTCGTACTTCCGTCGCGACGTTACCGCCCGGTCTCCCGACTAATCGGACATGGAAGCTGTGAGTTGCCTAAAGACCTGGTAGGGCGTTCGCACCCCGACGCTGCCATGTGAGGATATCCGGTGTGGTCGTCACGGAATCATATTCGAGCAGCACCGGCCCGACCCCGCGCGCACGAAAGCGCACAGGGTGGGCCAGGTGGCTGCCGAGTCGGGCACTGAGCTTGCGTTTCAGCAAGTTCACAGCGGGTTCGGTGTTCTCCACACTGCTCAGCCAGGCGGTCCTCACGGGCATGTTCGGCTGGGGGCACACCAGCGCCACTGTCGCGAGTCTCGCGGCATTCGTCGCCGGCGCCATCCCCAACTTCCTGATCAACTGGAAGTGGACGTGGGGTCGCAACGGCCGGCCCGCACTGGTGCGGGAACTGGTGCCCTACATCGCGATCATCGTCGGCGGCGGCCTCGCGGCCACCGGCCTGACGACGCTCACCGATCACGTGCTCGCACCGCTGGTGACCGACCGCGCCTGGCGCACCGTCACCTTGGACGCGGCCTACCTGAGCAGCTACGCGATCCTGTTCGTGCTCAAGTTCGCCCTGCTGGACAAGGTGTTCGGCAAGCGCACCGCGGTGGCCGCCGGTCAGGGAGCCTGACCGGCCCGCTCCTGCACCGGCATCGTCGGCTTCGCGCGGCGCACGCCCACCAGGCGCAGCAGCCGCCGGCCGACGTACTCGCGCATCCAGGTCCACGTCATCACGGACCCGTAGCGGACGCCGTAGACGAAGTTGTTGCCCTTCTTGGTGGTTCCGGCCGACCGGACCCGCATCGTCATCGGCTGCTCGAGCAGCCGCGCGCCACCGGCGAGCGCGCCGAGCAGCAGTTCCGACGCCTGGTACTGCGGCTGCCGCAACGTGATCGAGCACGCCAACTCGGTACGCATGCCGCGGAACCCGAACGACGTGTCGGTGATCCTGTGCATCGTCAGCAGGCTGGCCAGGGCCGCGTACACGCGCACGCCCAGCCAGCGCACCCGGTCATCGCTGGGTGCGACACCCAATCGACGCGAACCTGTGACGAAATCGTGCGTCCCGGCCACGAGCGGCCCCAGCAGCAGCGGCATCTCGTCGTTCTCGTACTGGCCGTCGGCATCGGTGGTGATCACGTACTCCGCACCACCCCATGCGGCCAGTTGGTACCCCAGCCGCAGCGCGGCACCCTGGCCGCGGTTGGTCGGCGCGACACACGTGTACGCGCCGTGCTCCATGGCCTTCGCGGCCGTGTCGTCCGTGCAGCCGTCAACCACGACCAGCACGTCGACCGGCAGGTCGAGGCACGTCGAGGGCAGCTTGTCCAGGACACCGCCGATGCCGTCCTCCTCGTTGTAGGCGGCGATCACCACCAGCACCGGGGCGAACCGAGGGTGGCCGTAGCGGGCCGTGAACTCCTCGACGGCCGCCGTGTCGACGGCATCCGGGAACGGCGCCAGCATCTTCCTGCGAGCACGCCCGGCCTTGGGCCGGCGCAAAGGTCCGATCAGGACGGTGAGGCCGAGCACACCGGCCAGGGGCAACAGCACTAGAGCGGGCAACTGATACCGCCAAGAGAACTCGAACATCGCCGATACGAACAGGACAGTGCCGGCCATCCCGGTCACCAACATCGTCGCCGCGCGAATCCCCGAACGGCGACGGGCACCGAGGCCGCCGACCAGCCCCAGTATCCCGCACACGGCCAGCGCCGGGCCAGGCGTATAGCCCCCGTGAAGCTGATAATCACGTAGGAATGTGGCCAGCCGCGGATACACTGTGGGCGGTTGGCCGCCGTACGCCATGTCGTAGCTCACAGCCGCGTTTGGCCCCACCCAGAGTGGGTACGCCAGTTGGAACTGCCATCGGTACACCGGAACGTCGTCCGGGTCACTCGTGCGCCCGGGGGCGAATCCCTTGGCGAAGTCGGTGAGCACCCCGCCGACGACATCCCACGGCTGCGCGACGAGCACGCTGAACGCGAACTGCCGCTGCAGGTCCGGCACGGAGACGTCCGGCGGTATCACGCCGGGCCAGGCCGGGTCACCGTCCATATGGGAGTAGTAGTCGATGCCCTTGCGCTGCCCCAACGGTTCCTTCGGACAGAGCTGGCTCAGCACCGGTGACAGGTCCAGGCCCGCGCAGTCCGCGACCTGGGCGGTCCGCCCGTAGAGCACACTGCCGGTCGCGCCGGTCAGGCCCCAGTGACCCGCCTCCCGGTGGAAGTAACCGGCGTAGCAGAACAGGGCGAACCCGAGCACGCCCAGCAGCGCACCGGCCCGCTTCGCGATCAGCACCCAGCCGGCCCTGCTGCGCCACGCCCCGCCGGCCACCACCAGGTAGACCACCACCGCTGGCACGGCGGCGATTCCGATGGTCCGGACCACGATGGCGGCGGCGAGCAGCAGGCCGACGACGGCGGACCGGACCGGACGCGGCGCCGCCTTGGTGACCAGCAGCCACACCACGGCCAGCAGCAGCACCTGCAGCCACACGTCGGACATGACGTTCTGCTCGATCTGCACCTGGTAGCCGTCCAGCAGCACCGGCGCGGCACCGATCGCGGCCAGCCAGTCGCGGGCGCCGTGGCGCCGGGCGAGCGCGTAGACCGCCAACCCCATGCCGACACCGGCCAGGTGCTGCACGATCACCACCGCGCGCAACCCGCCCATCGGCAGCAGCACGTGCAGGATCAGGTCGTAGCCGATCGGGTCGAGCGTGGCCGGGTCCAGCGCGGTCAGGTTCTCCAGGTAACGGTACGAGTCGATGTACAGCAGCGCCGGCTCGTAGGCCAGCACGGACAGCACCCGCAGCGCGATGCCGCCCACCAGCAGGACGACCACCAGCCAGTGCGTCCGCAGCAGCGACCAGCGGCGCGGTGCGGCCGGCTTCGCGTCGTCCGGCGCGGCGGGCCGGACGGCCAGGCCGCTGCTCACCGAGACGGAGCGGAGGACCCCACGGACACCGCCGCGGGCGTGCCGGCACGGAAGTCGTCCCACACCGTGCGCAGGCCGTCGGCCAGGCCGATGCCGGGTCGGTAGCCCAGGTCCCGGCCGGCCTTGGCGATGTCCACGATCACCGCGGGCATCTCCCCCGTCTTCGCGGGGACGTGCTCCACCGGCAGCGGCGCACCCGTCGCCGCCCGCGCCGCCTCGATCAGGTCGAGCACGGTCACCGAGCGACCGGCGCCGATGATCACGGTTCCGGTAAACTGGCGTCGCCAGGCCGCGAGCACCGCGTTCGCCACGTCCGCGACGTGCACGAGATCGCGAGCCTGCTTGCCGTCGCCGTACACCTGCACGCCGCCGCCTGCCAGGGCGGCCCGCATCAGGCGGGGTACGAAGCTGTCCTTGGCCGCCATGCCGGGGCCGTAGATGTTGGTGAACCGCAGCGCGCACGTCGCCATGCCGTAGGCGCCCGCGTAGCCGGACAACAGCATCTCGCACGCCGCCTTCGTCGCGCCGTAGGGCGTGAGCGGGTGCAACGGGCTGTCCTCGGTGATCGTGGCGGTGCCGACGTTGCCGACCACCGCGTTCGTGGACGCCAGGACGAACTGCCGCACACCGCGGGTCCTGGCCAGTTCCAGCAGTCCCTGGGTCATCTCGACGTTGGTGTCGAACGTCGCCTGCGGCTGCTCGGCCGACTTCAGCACGGACGTGATCGCCGCGAGGTGCACGATGCCGGTCAGGTCGGGGGTCACAGCCCGGTCCCGGACCTCGGGGTCGGTCAGGTCGCCCAGCACCGTGGGCACGTCCTGGTCGGGGAACGGCTTCAGGTCGGCCACGACGACGTCAATGCCCTGCTGGCGGAACTCGGCGACGACGGACCGGCCGACGAACCCGGAGCCCCCCGTCACCAGTACGCGCTGCCCCGCCAGATCATCCCGTGCTTCGTCCACGACCGGAGAACCTACCCGCGGGTCGATCCGACGAGTGACTCGGCCAGCGCGATCAGCGTGCGCGCGGCGAAGCCGGTGGCACCGGGTGTGACCTCGCCGTACGTTTTGTCCGCCCGGGCCGGGCCGGCGATGTCCAGGTGCGCCCACGGCAGGCCGGCGGTGAACTCGCGCAGGAACAGCGCCGCCGTCACACCACCCGGACCGGGCGGGCACTGGCGGACGTCCGCGATGTCGCTCGCCACGTCGTCGGCGTGTGCGTCCAGCAACGGCATGGGCCACCAGCGTTCGCCGACGGCGTCACCGGCCGCGGTGATCCGGTCGGCCAGGTCGTCGTCCGTGGCGAACAGGCCGCCGGTGCGCACACCCAGTGCGATCTTCATCGCCCCGGTCAGCGTGGCCACGTCGACCAGCAGGTCCGGGCGCAGTGTGCGGACCGCGTAGCCGATGCCGTCGGCCAGCAGCATGCGGCCCTCGGCGTCGGTGTTGGTGACCTCGGTGGTCCGACCGTCGACGTGCCGCACGACGTCCCCCGGCCGATAGGACGAACCGGACACGTGGTTCTCGGCCATCGGCGCCAGCGCGGTCACCCGGATCGGCAGGCCGAGGGTGGCGATGCCGCGCACGGCGGCGACCACGGCGGCAGCGCCTGCCATGTCGGTACGCATCAGGTGCATGCCGGCGTTCGGCTTGAGCGAGATGCCGCCGGTGTCGAACGTGACGCCCTTGCCGACCAGCACCAGGTGCGGTGCACGTCCCCCGCCACGCGGCCGCCAGGCCAGCTCGACCAGACGCGGCGGGCGAACCGAGCCACCGCCGACCGCGAGCACACCGCCGAAACCGTGCTCGGCCAGCCACGTCTCGTCCCGTACGGTCGCGGTCAGGCCGGTGATGCCGGATGTCGCCCTGGTCACGGCGCCCGCCAGCCATGCCGGGTCCTTGACGTTGGACGGCATCCCGGCCAGATCCCTGGCCAGCGCCGTCGCCGAACTGAGAGCCAGCGCCCGGTCCAGCTCGCCACGCAGCTGGTCACCCGGCGCGCCCTCCAGCCAGAGCCGGACGGTGCGCAGTTTCGGCTCGTCGGCGCGGTCCGCGGTGATGCGGAGCCGGTGGCCGCCCAACCGCAGGCCCAGCGTGAAGGCGGTCAGCTCGGCGGGGGTCACGTCCACGGGCAGCGCCACGTCGACCGACCGCACCTGGCCCCCCGGCCCGCGGAACTCCTGGATGGACCGGACCAGTTCCGCTCCCGCGGACCGCCAGTCGGCCGAGCCGCGGGCGCCCACGCCGGCCAACCAGCGGACGATGTTCGAACCGGTCGTGAGGTCGGGAACGGTCCAGACCTCTCCGGCCTTGCCGGTGACGCTGCTCGCGACGCGCCACTCGTCGGGCAGCCACTGCGCGCCGGGACCGAACGACGGCGCCTCGTCACCGTCGGCGGCGGGGGCCACCAGCACGGCGAGCGGCGCGCCGCGGCGACGCAGGTCGGACAGCTCGACCGACACGACGGGGATCGGCACGGCCGGCACGGTCTGCGTCGACGTCGTCCGTTGACCAGCCGGCACGTCAACCTCCGAATTCAGCTAGGCACGACGCGGCCCCGGCCCCACGTGAGACGAACGTGGCAGACCGGGGCGCGCACGGTGGGGACACGGCGGGCCGACACTGGGCGTGCCAGACGCCGGCGATGATCGGCACCCTCGGGTGGATCGCCGCCGGCGGGAATCAGTTACCGGCAGCCTTGAGAGCATCCCCCAACTCGCTGGCTTCCTCAGCGGACATCTCGACGACGAGCCGACCCCCACCCTCAAGCGGGACGCGCATCACGATGCCCCGTCCCTCCTTGGTGACCTCAAGGGGACCGTCGCCGGTCCGGGGCTTCATGGCCGCCATAGCGTGCTCCCTCCGTACGATCTTCCCCGCCGACACGCCCGGCGGAGCGCCGGTTGTGGAGGTCATTGTCCCCCATGCGGACCCGAGAGGGAAAACGAGCCGATCTTTTCGTGTCGCATGACGTGCGGTGACGCACCCCGAAACACCGTCCCCACCACGCGTGATCACAGTTCTCCAACACCGTCCGGGCGCGACAGTTCGCTACGGTGGACGCACCGAGGCGACCGGGAGGGCGACGTGGCGGACGAACCCGTGCTGTTGATCGACGACGACAAGGGCGTGCGGACACTGACGCTGAACCGCCCGGCCGCGTACAACTCGCTCACCGTCGAACTGAAGAACGAGTTGCTGGCCGCGCTGCGTGCGGCCGCGGCGGACGAGTCGGTGCGCGCGGTCGTGCTCACCGGTGCCGGCAAGGCGTTCTGCGCCGGTCAGGACCTGAAGGAACACGTGGCGCTGCTGACATCGGGCGACCCGTCGCCGCTGAGCACAGTCGACGAGCACTACAACCCCATCACCCGCACGATCGCCGGCATGCCGAAACCGGTGATCGCGGCGGTGAACGGCATGGCGGCCGGTGCGGGCGCGTCGTTCGCGTACGCGGCGGACCTGCGCATCGCGGGCGAGTCCACGAAGTTTCTGATGGCGTTCGCGAACGTCGGCCTGAGCGCCGACTCCGGCGGTTCGTGGACGCTGCCCAGGCTGATCGGCTACGGCCGGGCGATGGAGATGATGCTGCTCGCGCAACCGGTGACGGCGCAGCGCGCATCGGAGATCGGCATGGTGACGCGCGTCGTCCCGGACGGCGACGTGCTCACGGCGGCACAGGAGTTGGCAGCGCAGATGGCGGCCGGTCCCACTACAGCATACGCGACGATCAAGGCGACGTTGCAGGTGGCAGCGGGCGCGGACCTGGAATCGGCGCTGGCCGAGGAGTCGCGCGGCCAGGCAGCGGCGGGCGCGACGACCGACCACCGGGAAGCCGTCGAGGCGTTCGTGGCCAAGCGCCCACCGAACTTCACCGGCAGCTGACACCCTCACCGCCAACCCACCGCATTCGCCGCCGTACGAACGATTTCGCGCAACGCTGAACTGCCCGAGGGCGCCAGAACGGCGCGCGCCGACTACCCGATGGCGCCGGAGCGCCAACAGTCGATCAGGTGGTCGTCGACCATGCCGGTGGCCTGCATCATCGCGTAGCACGTGGTCGGCCCGACGAACGCGAAGCCGCGGCGCTTCAACTCCTTCGCCATCGCAGTTGACTCCGGAGACGTCGCCGGCACGTCGGCCAGCGACGCCGGTGGCTTGTGGTGCTCCGGCGCGAACGACCACAGCAGCTGGCCCAGGCCGACGTCGAGGTCGGCGATCGCCTTCGCGTTGCGGATGGTGGCGAGGATCTTGCTCCGGTTACGGACGATGCCCGGATCGGCGAGCAGCTTCTCGATCCGCCGGTCGGTGTAGCCGGCGATCTTCGTGGCGTCGAAGTTGTCGAACGCGCGGCGGAAGCCTTCCCGTTTGCGCAGGATGATCAGCCACGACAGCCCGGACTGGAACGCCTCCAGACTCAGCCGTTCGAACAGCTCCCGGTCGCCGCGCAGTGGGACGCCCCACTCCTCGTCGTGGTACGCGACGTAGTCGGGCGCGGACAGCCCCCACCCGCAGCGCGCGAGCCCGTCGTCACCGACCACGGCGTCACCCATGCCTCGTCACTCCGACCGCTGCGCTGTTTCGTCAGACTGCGAACCGACGGGCACCGGACCGCCCTCCAGTTCGGCGACCCTCGCCCGCAGCTGGTCGATCTCGTCACCGAGCCGCGACAACACCCAGTCCACCTCGGACATCTTGTAGCCGCGGAACGCCTGCTGGAAGCGAACGGCCCGGACGTCGTCACCCGTGGCGTCGTCAGCGGGCAACCTGGTCGGCGACGCCCCCGGCGGCAGCGGCGCCAACTCCTCACCCCGGCCGAACACGGCCGACGCGAGCAGGTAGACCACGGCCGCCACGAGAACCATGACGACGAGGTAGATGAGCGCGGTGGTCACGCGGTCGATGGTGGCACGCCCCACCGACAACGCATGTGAAAGGGGTCCCCTCGCACCGCCGGCCCACGGATCGCCTGCCGTGCGGCTCCCCCGCCCGCGACGCCGGATCCGACCGCCTCCACGGCGAGGCAGGCCGCGCCCGAACCCGATTCGCCGAAGCCACCCGCGCCGCGACCGTGAACCAGCAGGATCCATCGACCCGTGGGCACCGGTCGGCGATCAGCCGCGAGGCCCGTCGGGCCGACCGGTTCAGCCGCCCGCCAAGCCGCCGACTCAATCACCCGCCAACCCGCCGACTCAGTCGCGCCTCGGGCCAACCGGCTCGATCCGCCAAGCCCGACCGACTCAGCCACCAGCCAAGCCGCCGACTCAGTCGCGCGTCGGGGCGGCGCCCAACACGTCCCTGATCGGCGGCCGGTCGGCGATGGCTATTTCGGTGGCGTCGGGCAGCCACTCGCCGCTAACCTGGACGAACTGGGTGAACGACGTCGATTCGGATCGTTCGCCCGGCACATCGCATCGGGCCAGAGCCGTGTCGAGGATTTGCCGCGCCATCACGCCGAGTTGCAGCAGCGACCGGTTGCGGTGCTTGCGCACGCCCAGGTTCACCTGCGCCAGCCCGTCCAACCCGTAGCGGGCGTGCGCGTCCAGCAGCAGGCCGATCTCCACGCCGTACCCCGCCGCGAACGGCACCGACTCGGCGAACTGCCTGCTCACCGCGTACTCGCCGCCCAGTGGTTGCACCACGCCCGCCAGCTCGGGTCGCAGCGCGGCCAGCAGCGGCCGGGCGAGCAGTTCGGTGACGCGACCGCCGCCGGTGCCGACCTCCGCCGTCTCCAACCGCAGCGGCCGCCGGTAGAAGCCCTTCACCAGGTGCACACCGGGCACGGTGAGTGCCGGGCCGAGCAGCGCCGTCACGAAGCCGGGGTCGGGGTCAACGAGGTCGGAGTCGAGGAACACCAGCACGTCACCGGTCGTCGCCGCGACCGACCGCCACAACACCTCGCCCTTGCCCGGCACGGGCGGGATGTCCGGCAGCACGTCCTGCCGCCGCACCACCCGGGCACCCGCGGCCACCGCCACCTCGACCGTGCGGTCGTCGGAACCGGAGTCGACGACGACGCATTCGTCGACGACGGAACCGACCAGCGGCAGCACCGCGTCCACGACACCGCCGACCGTCGCCTCCTCGTTCAGCGCGGGCAGCACCACGCTCACCGTGCGGGAGCCCTTGGCGCGCATCAGGTCCACGATGGTCCACTGCGGACTCTGCCAGGTCCGTCCGTCGAACCACCCGGCGGCCGGAGACGGGAGGCTCATGCCAGTGCCCGCAGCACCTCGGCGGGCGGCCGGCTGCCGGCGATGCTGGCCACCATGTCGACGACGTGCCTGGTCCGCCGCACCTCGTGCACCCGGAACGCACGCGCACCGCGCCAGGCGGCGACCGCCGTCGCGGCGAGCGTGCCATCGGTGCGCCCGGCCAGCTCGACCCCGAGCGTTTCGCCGACGAAGTCCTTGTTGGACAACGCCATCAGCACGGGCCAGCCGGTCGCCACCAGTTCGTCCAGCCTGCGCAGCAGCTCCAGGCCGTGCCACGTGTTCTTGCCGAAGTCGTGCGTCGGGTCGATGAAGACGCTGCCCGCCGGGATGCCGATCGCGACCATCCGCTCGGCCGCCGCGACCAGGTCGGCCGTCACCTCCGCGACCACGTCCGCGTAGCGCACCCGGTGCGGGTCGGTACGCGGCGGCAGGTGACCGGTGTGCGAGCACACGATCCCGGCGCCGTACTCGGCGGCGACCTCGGCCAGCGTCGGGTCGGCACCTCCCCAGGTGTCGTTGATCAGGTCGGCGCCCGCCTCGCACACCTGCCGCCCCACCTCGTGCCGCCACGTGTCCACGGACAGCACGATGTCGGGATATCGCTCGCGCACGGTCGCGACGAACGGCACCACCCTGCGGATCTCCTCGTCGACGTCGACCACCTCGCCGTGCGATCCGGCGCGCACCCCACCGATGTCGATGATGTCGGCGCCCTCGGCCACGGCCTCGTCGACCCGGCGCAGCGCCGCCGCGTCGGTGAAGGTGGCGCCGCGGTCGTAGAACGAGTCCTTCGTCCGGTTCACGATGGCCATCACCAG
>DASZXM010000819.1:0-1609 GCA_035546415.1 Pseudonocardiaceae bacterium | reverse complement strand
GGCGATGTCGTGCGTGATGTAGAGGAACGACACGCCTTCCTGCTCACGCAGGTTGGCCATCAGGTTCAGCAGGCCGATCCGGATGGACACGTCCAACATGGACACCGGTTCGTCGGCGAGGATCAGCTTGGGACGACAGGCAAGCGCTTGCGCGAAGCCGACGCGCTGCCGCTGGCCACCGGAGAACTCGTACGGGTACTTGTTCAGCACGTCCGCGGGCGGCGTCAGGCCGACCACCTCCAGCACCCGCTCCGCCTCGGCGCGCTGCTGGGCGGACGTCAGGTCGGGCCGGTGCAGCTTGAGGCTGCGCAAGATGCCGTGCGACACACGATAGGCCGGGTTGAGCGAGCTGAACGGGTCCTGGAACACCATGGGCACCTCGCCGCGGTACGCCATGACGTCCTTGCGGGACCGCAGACCGGACAGCGGCCGCCCGCGGAAGTAGATCTCGCCCGACGTCGGCTGGTAGACCATGGCCAGCAGCCGCGCGATGGTGCTCTTGCCGCTGCCGCTCTCCCCGGCGAGCGCGACGATCTCCCGCTCGTTGATCACCAGGTCGGCATCGTCGACCGCGTGCAGCGTGGTGCGCGAGAACGTGTTGCCGATCTGGAAGTGCCGGGTCAGCTTCTCTGTGCGCAGCAACGGTTCCATTGTGTCCTCAGACATGGAGCACACCGCCGTTCACGTGGAGGAGGCACCGCACGCCGACCTCACCGGCCGCGTACAGCGCGGGTTGGTTCGTGCCGCACTCCGGCATCGCGACCGGGCACCGCGGCTGGAACCGGCAGCCCGGGGGCGGGTTGATCAGCTCGGGCGGGTTGCCGGGGATGCCGGTCATGTGCACCTTCGGGCCGCGGATCGACGGGAACGCCTCCAACAGGCCTTTGCTGTACGGGTGGGCCGGCGAGTCGAACACCGTGCGCGTGCGGCCGACCTCCGCGACCTGGCCCGCGTACATCACGATCAGCCGGTCGGAGAAGTGGCTGACC
Organism: Pseudonocardiaceae bacterium; assembly: GCA_035546415.1. Classification (GTDB taxonomy): domain Bacteria; phylum Actinomycetota; class Actinomycetes; order Mycobacteriales; family Pseudonocardiaceae; genus DATEPR01. Next base: position 620 of record DASZXM010000819.1, on the reverse strand, counting down.
AGCGACATGTCGTGGGTCACGAAGATCACCGCGAAGCCCAGCTGCTGCTGTAGTTCCTTGATCTGCACCATCAGCGACCGCTGCGCGACGACGTCCAGCGCGGACGTCGGCTCGTCCATGATGATCAGGTCCGGCGTGAACAGCAGGGCCATCGCGATCATCGCGCGCTGCCGCATGCCGCCGGACAGCTGGTGCGGGTAGGACTTCACGTGGATCGGGTCGATACCGACCAGCTTGAGCACCTCGGCGGAGCGTTCCCGGATGCGGGCCTTCGACCACTTCTCGTGCGCCTGGATGGCGTCCCGGAACTGGGCACCGATGGTCTTCACCGGGTTGAACGCGTTCATCGCGCTCTGCATCACGACCGACATGTCCTGCCACCGGGTGGCGGCCAGCTGCTTGTCCGTCATGCCGACCAGGTTGCGGCCCTGGAACGTGACCGTGCCGCCGGTGATCGCCGCCGGTGCGGTGAGCAGTTGGGCGATGGCGAACAGCAGGGTGGACTTGCCGCAGCCGGACTCGCCGACGATGCCGAGGAACTCCCCCGCCGTCAGGTCGAAGCTGACCTTGTCGACGGCGCCGACGGCACCCTTCGGGGTGGCGTACTCGACGGTGAGGTC
>DASZXM010000818.1:0-12459 GCA_035546415.1 Pseudonocardiaceae bacterium | reverse complement strand
GGCGACGGCGCCGTTCGCGGCACTGGTCAACGGGTTCGCCTCGCACGTGGAGGACTACGACGACACGTTCAACCCGGGCGGCACGACGGTGCACGGCAGCGCGCCGGTGTGGCCGGTCGTGTTCGCCCTGAGCGAACAACGGCCGGTCTCCGGTGGTCAGGCGCTCGCCGCGTTCATCGCCGGGTTCGAGACCGAGACCCGCGTGGGCCTGGCCGCCGGGCCGGGTCACTACGAGGTCGGCTGGCACGTCACCGGCACCGTCGGCCACCTCGGCGCGGCCGCCGCGGCGGCCCGACTGCTCGGCCTGGACGCCGCGACCACCACGCACGCCCTGGGCACGGCCGGCACGCAGGCCGCCGGGCTGAAGGAGGTCTACGGCACCGACGGCAAGGCGCTGCACCCCGGCAAGGCGGCCATGGACGGCCTGCTGGCAGCCGTCCTCGCCGAGGAGGGGTGCACGTCGGCGCCGACGATCCTGGAGGGCAGCCGCGGTTTTCTCGCCGTCATGGCGCCCGATCCGGCCGTCGGGCCGCTCACCGAGGGGTTGGGCGACGCGTGGCACCTGGCGGCCAACGGGTACAAGGCGTACCCGAGCGGTTCGCTGACCCACCCGACCATCGACGCGATCCTCGCGCTGCGCGCCCGGCATGCGTTCGGCCCGGACGACATCGTGTCCGTCGAGGCATGCGTGCACCCGTACGCGACGACCGTGACCGGGAAGGTGCGCCCGACCACGGGCCTGGACGCCAAGTTCAGCCTCACCCATGGTGCGGCCGTCGCGCTCGTCGCCGGCCGGCCGGGCCTGGCGCACTTCACCGACGCCGGCGCCAACGACCCGGCGGTCGCCCGGATGCGGGACCTCGTGCGAGTGGTGCCGGACCCGTCGTCGACCAAGCGGGGCGCGGTCGTGACGGTCACGCTGACCGACGGCCGGACCGTGCGGTCCGAGGTCGTCGACAACCGGGGCACACCGGACAACCCACTGCCCGACGAGGCGCTGGCGGAGAAGTTCCGCGACGCGGCCGGTCCGCTGGTCGGCGCGGCCCGGGCGGACGCGCTGCTGGCCGACTGCTGGCGAGCCGACACGCTGCCCGACTTCGGTGGGTTCGTACGGGGGACGGCCGCATGAGCGGCATCGCCGTGGTCACCGGCGGCAACACGCGCCGGGACCACGCGGCAGCCGCGACCGTGTCCGACGAGGCAACGGCCATCGGCACGCGCGCCGCACCCGTACTCGCCGACTGCCGGCACGCCCACACACTGCCCGACTTCGCCGGGTCCGCGCGCGGGAGGGCGGCATGAGCGGCGTCGCCGTCGTCACCGGCGCCGGACGCAACCTCGGACGCGCCATCGCGCTGGCACTGGCCGCAGCCGGCTTCGACATCATCGTCAACACGCGATCGGACCGCGCGGCGGCCGCGACGGTGGCCGATGAGGTGACGGCCATGGGCGTGCGCGCCGTACCCGTGCTGGCCGACGTGACCGAACCGGCGGCCGTCGCGGACATGATGGACCGCGCCGCCGAACTGGGTCCGGTGCGGGTGCTGGTGAACAACGCGGCGCTGCGCACCCGGGTGCCGGTCGACGTGATGACGTTCGACGACTGGCACCAGGTGATGGGCGTGACCCTGGACGGGGCGTTCCACTGTGTGCGGGCCGCGCTGCCGCTGCTGCGCGCGGCCGGGGACGGCAGGGTGATCAACCTGATCGGTGCGAACTCGCTGGCCGGCGACCCGTCGCGGGTGCACGTGTCCGCGGCCAAGCACGGGCTGATCGGCATGACGCTGGCGCTGGCCAAGGCATGCCCGGACATCACGGTGAACGCGGTGTCGCCGGGGACGATGAACCCACCGGACGAGGCCCAGGCGCGGCAACGGCGGGCGCGGCTGGCGGCGACGGTGGCGTTCCTGGCGTCACCGGCCGCGGGCGACGTGACCGGTCAGGTCATCGAGGTCGGTCCCAAGGCCTGACGCCGAGCCGCCCACCCCGTGCCATGAGTGCCGGTAGGCCAGAATGGCGACAAAACGGTTGAGGGGGGCGTGGGGATGATCGTGATCATCGGGGCCGGCATCGCGGGTACGGCGAGCGCGCTGGCGTTGCGGCAGGCCGGGTTCGACGTGACCGTGTGCGAGGCCCACCCGGACACCGGTGCCGACATCGGCGCGTTCCTGACCTTGGCGGACAACGGGATGCGGGCGCTGGCGCAGATCGGGGTGGAGCCGGGCGGGTTCCCGCTGTCCCGGATGTCGGTGCTGGGCGCGGACGGTGGGCAGGTGGCCGACGTGCCGCTGGGCGACGCGTCGGCGCGCTACCGGTGCCTGCGGCGGGCCGACCTGGCGGCCGCGCTGCGCGCCGAGGCTGCCCGGCGTGGCGTGGACATCCGGCACTCGGCGCGGTTCGCATCGCTCGCCGACGGTGTGGTGTCGTTCACGGACGGCAGTTCGGTGGCCGCCGACGTGGTGATCGGCGCCGACGGGCTGAACTCGGCCGTCCGGTCCGTCGTCGACCCCGCGGCCGCCCCGAGGTACGCCGGACAGCACGTGTTCTACGGGTACACGACGTCCGCCGCCGTCGGTGAACCGGAGCGGATCACGATGGTGCGCGGCAGCGGGTCGGCGTTCGGGTACTGCTCGTCGCCTGCGGGCGAGACGTTCTGGTTCGCCCGGTTGACCGCGCCGGAACCGGTGGACGGGGCGCCGACGCCCGCCGAGTGCCGGGAACGGCTGCTGCCCGTGTTGCGCCGGGACGCGACGCCGACCGCGGACATCGTCGCCGCGACGGCCGACATCATGGTGACGTCCGCGTGGGACCTGAATCCCGGTGGGCGCTGGGTCCGCGGGACGGCGCTGCTGATCGGGGACGCCGCGCACGCCGCGTCCCCGGCCACCGGGCAGGGAGCGTCGATGGCGCTGGAGGACGCCGTCGTCCTGGCGAAGGCGTTCCGCGACACCGCCGAGCCGTTCGCGGCGTACCAGCGGCTGCGGCGGGAACGGGTGGAGCGCAACATCGTCGCCAGCGCGGCGGCCACGGCCGGGCGGCCGAGCGACCGCGGGCCGCAGAGCCGTGTGTCGCGGGTGGACGAGTCGATCGGGCGGATCATCGACTGGGACACGCCGATTGAGCCCGGTTGACTCACGCGGGTGAGTCGTTTTTCCGGCAGGATGTAGCCCTGTCCGCTCCTCGGAGCACTGCGAACGGAGCCGTGTCATGGCTGCCACTCCTGTTGTCTTCATCCACGGTCTCTGGCTGCACAGCACGTCCTGGGGGCCGTGGCTGTCACTGTTCGAGGAAGCCGGTTACCGGCCGTTCGCGGCGTCCTGGCCCGGTGACCAGGACACGGTCGAACTGGCCAGAGCGAACCCGGACACCGTCGCGAACCACGGCGTCGACGACGTGACCGATCACATCGCCGCGCAGATCGCCGCGCTGGACACGCCGCCGATCATCATCGGCCACTCGTTCGGCGGGATGATCGCGGAGAAGCTGCTCGGACAGGACAAAGGGATCGCCGCGATCGGCATCGACGCCGCCCAGATCAAGGGCGTGCTGCCGCTGCCGCTGTCGTCGCTGCGGGCCACACTGCCGGTGTTCCGCAACCCGGCCAACATCCACCGGTCGGTGTCGCTGACGGCGTCGGAGTTCCGGTACTCCTTCGGGAACGCCCTGTCCGAGGAGGAATCGGACACACTGTTCGAGAAGTGGACCATTCCGTCGCCGGGGCGTCCGCTGTTCGAGGCGGCGGCGGCAAACTTCTCGGTGCACTCACCGATCGCCGTGAACACCCGGAACGCGGGCCGGGGTCCGCTGTTGCTGATCATGGGCGGCCGGGACCACACGGTGCCCGAGGCGATCACCAAGTCGACGGTCAAGCAGTACCGGCACTCGTCGGCGGTGACGGAACTGTTGGAATTCCCCGACCGGGGGCATTCGCTGACCATCGACAGCGGGTGGCAGGACGTGGCCCGTGGGTGCCTGTCCTGGCTGTCCGCACAGGGGTTGTGACTACAGCGTCCTGATCAGGCCGCCGTCGATGGTGATGTTGGCGCCGGTCACGTTGCCGGAGCGGCTGCTGGCCAACAGCAGCACCAGATCCGCCACCTCCTTGGGCTGCGTGAACCGGCCGGTGACCCCGTCGCCCGCCGCCCCCTTCACGACGTCGTCGGCGGCCAGGCCGGTGGTCTTCGCGACGGTCGCCGCGACGCCGCCCTCACCCAGCCACAGATCGGTCGCGACGGGACCCGGGCTGACCGTGTTCACCCGGATGCCCTTGGGTCCCACCTCGTTGGCCAACGACTTGCAGAAGTTGCTCAGCGCCGCCTTCGCCGCGCTGTACACCATCACCTGCGGGTCGGGAAGGAACGCGTTGACCGAACTCACCGTGACGATCGAACCCTTGCCGGCGCCCAACATCAGCGGCAGCGCGGCCCGCGTCGCGCGCACCGCCGACATCAGGTTCACGTTGACCGCGTCCAGCCACTGGTCGTCGGTGATGTTCAGGAAGCCGTCCAGCTGGACGTGCGCCGCGCCGACGTTGTTGACCAGGATGTCGACGCGATCGCCGGCCGCAGCCACCAGCGCCGCCGGTCCGTCCGGTGCCGCCAGGTCGCCCAGCACCACGTCGACCGAGCCGGACAGCTTCGCCAGGTCGTCGGACGGGTGACGGGCGCCTGCCACGACGTGGACCCCTTCGTCCACCAGCGCCTGCACGATCGCCAGCCCGATGCCCTTGCTGGCGCCCGTCACCACTGCTACCTGGCCGTCCAGTCCCAGTTCCATGAACCGGGACGATAGCGGTGCGTCAATAACTGAGCCACGCGCCGATCGGGCGCTGTTGGTGCACGCCCGGTCGGCTGTAGTCGCACACACCCGTCGGGAACGCGGCCCGCAGCTGCGCCCGCTCCGCCGCCGTGAACGTCACCGGGTAGGCGGCGAAGTCCAGCGGCTTCAAGGCACACGTGAGAACGTTCATCGACGGCGATTCGCCCGCCACCTCCCGCGGGTTGGCGGCCACCGGGTACTGCGCCGCGCACGGGCCGGTCGCCGGGTCGGTCACCGGGGCCCGGACGCGTTGCGTCGCCGACAGGTAACAGCCGTCGCCCAGATCCGCGGGCTTGTCCCGGATGACCTTCACCGGCAGCGGCCGGTGCGACCGGTCGCTGTCGATCGCGGTGAGCCAGCGGTCCATCGCGTTCAGCTCGTACGCGCTGGCGGCGGCCTGTTCGGCAGCCGTGGGCTGGTTCTCGATGATCACCTGGTTGGCCGCCGTGCCGGTGGCCTGCCGCATGCGCTCGCGCATGGCGAACGACCACTCCGTGGTGTGGATGTCGTTGCCGAAACCGGCGAAGTCCAGGTCGGTGCGCTGGTCGATGACCGGTGTGTCGCGCAGGCCCTGGCCACCGCTGTTGACCAGGTCGTCGGCGTACGCGGCGCGCAGTGCCTTCGGGTCGGCCGCCGACCGCGTGGCGACCGGGGTGCCGGTGTAGTCCAGGCCGCCGATGCCCGCGTTGAGCGCGGCGAACTGGGCGGCCGTGATCCGTCCGGCCCGCAGCGCCGCCAGCCCGTACTGCACGCCCACGTTGTCCAGCGTGCTGCGCACGAACCCGGTCCTGGGGTCCCGGCCCAACTGGTTGACCAACTGTTCGTTGGAGTTGCACTTGACGCCGTTCGGGTTCGTCACCGGGTCCCACCGCACCGACACCGGGATCGACGCGTCACAGCTGCCGGTCGCCGTCGCCCGGTTGGCGAACGTCGCCTCCCACGACGGGCAGGTCTCGAAGTCCCCGTAGCCGGCGACCGCCTGCCGTTGCGCCGCCGTGAACGACGCGCCCGCGCCGGCGAAGAACCGGTCCAGGAGGCGACAATCGGACACCGGGCCGCCCGTGGTCAACGGGTCCGGGAACGAGACACCGGGAATGATGCCGTCCACGATTCCCGGATACTGGTCGGCGATATCGTACTGTTGGATCGCGCCGCCCGAACCGCCCCAGCCGATGGTGTGCGCGACCGGACCGTACGTGTCGATGAAGTGTTCCTTGACCATCATGGCCGCTTCGGCCGAAATCACCGGACTGCAGTTGTTGTCGAGCACGTTCAGGCTGGACGAGGCCACGGCGTAACCCTGGCCCAGGAACAGGTCGTCGAGCACACCACCGGTGCTGGTGCCCTGGTGGTAACCGGCGTTGCAGCCACCGCCGAACGTGTAGACCAGGCGGTCGTTCCAACTGGCGTCCCGGGTGAACGGGGACGGGTCGTGGCCGTCGTACAGGGCGGCGATCTGGTACACCGCACGGTCGATCGTGCCCGTCTCCAATCGGACGACGTAGGGCACCTGGTGGCCGGCGACCGTCGCCGTCGCCAGGTCCGCCGGCCTGCTGGTCGGGTCGGCGAGCGGGACGAAAGCGCCAGTGGTGTTCTTGTACTCGTACGTGACGATCGTCGGCGCGCTGCACAGCGGCTGCACCGCGGGTGCCAGCCCGAAAGCGGTCGTCTGGCAGTAGAACGGCACCTGCTGGCGGCCGGAGAACACCGGGCCGGTGATCGGGTGGTTCACCACGCGCAGCGTTGTGCGCTGCCAGCCGGACGTGGCCGTCAGGGTGGTGGAGCCGACCCGCAGGCCGGTGACCAGACCCAGTGCGGTGCCGTCGGGTTGCGCGTGGAACGCCGACGTCACGTCGTGGCCGTTCTCGGTGACACGTAACCGATGCGCTGTCGACGCTCTGACCAGCACCTCGCCGCCGCTGACCAGCGACGGGCGAGGGTTGGACACCGACGTCAGCGACAGGCCGTGGGCACCGCCGTGGTCCGGGCGCTCGCCGGCCACCGCCGCACCCGCCGACAGGCCCAGGACCAGCACGGACGTGGCAGCAAGGAGGATTGCTCCGCGCCATCGATGATTGTGCACGGTTGGCTCCACTCCGTCGTGGCGCCGCGGTTGTTCCGCGACACCGGGGAACCAGTGAGGTGTAGCACGATCGCCCGTGTTAGAACAACGTTCGGCCACACAGGACACTGGTTGATCAGGCACACTGGCGTCGTGACAGAAGCCAAGCGGCGCCGGGCGACCACCACCAAGGCCCAACTGCTGGACGCCGCCCGCGAGATCTTCACGACGGCGGGCTACGCGGACGCGAACATCGTCGACATCGTGGAGCGCGCCGGTTCCAGTGTCGGCAGTCTGTACCACCACTTCGGTGGCAAGTCCGACCTCTACATCGCGCTCTACGACGACTACCAGTCCCGCCAGCGGCACCGCGCGGCCAAGGCGTTCCGGGTGGCGCTGGCCGCCGGTGAGAACGACGCGATGCGGCTGTTCGTCGTGGGTACCCGTGCCTATCTGGAAGGCTGTTGGGACGAGCGGGAACTGGCCCGGCTGTTCCTGTCCGGGGGTGGTCCGCCGGGCTTCGAACTGCTCACCAGACGAGGCTTCCGGCACTGGCTCACCACGAACTCCGACCTGCTCAGCGAACAGGCCAGACCGCTGTCCGACACGCTCGTCCTGGTGCTGACGACGATCGCCACCGAAGCCGGCCGCGAGGTCGCGGTGCAGACGAATCGGACGCAAGCACGTCAGTTCATCGACGAGATCTGCGAACTGATCGGTCGCTTGTATCCACCTTCATAACGATTCTGGGCAAGGCCGCCACCGTTGACGTAGCATCCCTCAAAACCGAACGCCGTTCGGTCGAGATTCGATGCCGGCACTGGCCGACAGGGTGGTGGTCATGGACGATCCGCTGCTTCGGGTCGATGGCGTGTGCGTTTCATTCGGCGGACTGGACGTGCTCACCGACGTGAGCATCGACGTGCCGCCCGCTGGCGTGCTGGGTGTCATCGGTCCGAACGGCGCCGGCAAGACCACGCTGTTCAACGTCATCTGCGGTTTCGTCCGACCCAGCCGGGGTGCCATGACGTTCCGCGGCCGGTCGATGCTGGGCTCCCGGCCGCACGACATGGCGGCGCTGGGCATCGCGCGCACCCTCCAGGGACTCGGCCTGTTCGGCCGGTTGACGGTGCTGGAGAACGTCTGCGCCGGCACCAAGCACCTGTCCCGGCACGGCGTGCTGTCCGGCCTGCTGGCGCTGCCGTGGGCCGACCGCACCGAACGCCGGCTTCGGGAACGCGCGCTGGAGGTCATGGAGTCGCTGGACATCGCGGGCGACGCGCACCGGCCCTGCGCCAGCCTGCCCTACGGCGTGCGCAAACGCGTCGCGCTGGCCAGGGCGCTGGTCGCCGAGCCGCGACTGCTGCTGCTGGACGAGCCCGCTGCCGGCCTGGCCGAGCAGGAGATGGCCGAACTGGCCGAGATCATCCGCCGGCTGCACGACACGACGTCCGTGATGCTGGTGGAGCACAACATGGACTTCGTCATGGGCCTGTGCCACCGGATCGTCGTGCTGGACTTCGGTCAGGTGATCGCCCGTGGCTCACCGGAGGAGGTCCGGGCCGACCCGGCCGTGCAGCGCGCCTATCTCGGCGAGACGGTCCAGGCGGCCGCCGCGCACCTGGGGGACGCCGATGCTTGACGTCACGCAGCTGCGCGTCGAATACGGCGCGGTGTGCGCCCTGCACGACGTCGACCTGCACGTCGACGAAGGCTCCATCACGGCGGTCCTCGGCGCGAACGGCGCCGGCAAGACCACGCTGTTGCGAGCCGTCTCCGGCCTGGTGCGCTCCACCGGCACGATCCGCTTCCAGGACCGGCGGATCACCGGACACTCACCGGAAGACGTTGTGCGGCAAGGTATCGCGCACGTCCCGGAGGGTCGTGGCGTGATCGCCGAGCTGACCGTCGAGGAGAACCTGCGCCTGGGTGGGCTGTGGCGGGGCGACCGTACGTGGACCCGGGAAGGCGTTCGGCAGATGGTGGAGCTGTTTCCCCCACTGGCCGCCGCCCGCGGCCGGCGCGCCGAGACGCTGTCCGGCGGCGAACGCCAGATGCTGGCCGTGGCACGAGCGCTGATGAGCAAACCGCGCCTGCTCCTGCTGGACGAGCCGTCGCTGGGCCTGGCGCCGCTGGTCGTCGCCGACATCGTCGCCACACTGCGCCACCTGCGCGACGAAACGGGCCTGACGATCCTGCTCGTCGAGCAGAACGCCGCCACGGCGCTGTCGGTCGCCGACCGCGCGGTGGTGCTCAATCTGGGCCGCAAAGTGGCCGACGACCTGGCAGCGAACCTGTTGGCGGACAACCGGGTCCGGCACGCATACCTGGGGATGTAGATGGTCCAGTTCATCGACCTGACACTCGGCGGCCTCTCCGCGGGAGCCGTGTACGCGGCCGTCGCGCTGGCCCTGGTGCTGATCTGGCGGGCCACCCGGATCGTCAACTTCGCCCAGGGCGGCATGTTGATGATCACCACGTTTCTGGCCTACGCGGTGGTCGGTGACGGCGGCTCCTACTGGCTGGCGCTCCTCGTCGCCGTCGTCAGCGGCCTGGTGCTCGGCGCCGTGGTGGAACGGCTGGTGATCCGGCCGGTGGAGAACAAGCCGCCGCTCAACGCCGTCGTCGTCACGTTCGGCCTCCTGGTGTTGTTGCAGGGCGCGGCCGGGATGGTGTTCGGCGGAACGCCCAAGTCGTACCCGCCCGCGTTCGGCATCCGCGGATTCGTGGTGTCCGGGCGGCGGTTGCTGTTCACGCCCAACGACCTGTGGGTGGTGCTCGTCGTGCTGGCCGTGATGGCCGGCCTGGCCGCCGTGTTCCGGTGGACACCACTGGGACTGCGGATGCGGTCGGCCGCGTTCGCGCCGGAGGTCGCGCGGCTGCTGGGTGTCCGCGTGGGGCGGATGTTCACCGTCGGCTGGGCGCTCGCGGCGGCCGTGGGCGCGCTGGCCGGTGTGCTGATCGCGCCCACGACGTTCGTGTCCCCCAACACGTTCGACTCGACGCTCGTGTACGGCTTCACGGGCGCCGTGATCGGCGGACTGGACAGTCCACCGGGCGCCGTGGTGGGCGGGGTGAGCCTGGGCATCGTGCTCAGCTGGGTGTCCGGGTACCTCGGGTCGGACGTCGTCGGCCTCGGCGCGCTCGTCGTGCTGGTGGTGGTGCTGATGGTGCGGCCCAACGGACTGTTCGGGCACGCGGCGGGGCGGCGGGTATGACCGTCACGGACGCGACGCCGGACACGCGACCGGCACCCCGGCGCACGCTCGCCACCTGGCCCTCCTCGACGCTGCTGCGCCACCTCATCTGGTCGGTCGTCGGACTGGGTGTGCTGTACGTGGTGTCGATATCGCTGGGCGACTTCCAGAACCTCCAGCTCGCGCAGATCTGCTACACGGCGATCGCCGCGGCCGGACTGACCGTGCTGTCCGGGCTGTCCGGCCAGATCTCCTTGGGGCACGGCGCTTTCATGGCGGTCGGTGCGTACGCGACGGCACTGCTGCTGGAGAACCAGGGGTGGCCGCTGGTGCTCGTGCTGGTCGTCAGCACGCTGATCACGGCCGTCTTCGGCCTCCTGGTCGGCGTCGCCGCGGCCCGGTTGCGCGGACCGTACCTGGCCGGCGTCACGCTGGCGCTGGCGCTGGGCCTGCCGACGCTGGCCAACTACCACGGCCTGCAGGACCAACTCGGCGGCGCGAACGGCATCACCGTCGCCCCCGAACCGCCGCCGCTGGCGCTGGGCGAGACGTTCCCGCTGGAACGCTGGCAGGCCTGGATCTGCGGCCTGTGCCTGGTGATCACGCTGTTCCTGCTGGCGAACCTGGTGACCAGCCGGACCGGCAGGGACATGCGCCTGATCCGGGAGGACGAGGACGCGGCCGCGCTGACCGGTGTGCGGGTGGCGCGCACCCAGGTGATGGCGTTCAGCGTGAGCGCGGGCTGCGCCGGGCTGGCCGGCGCACTCCTGGCCTGGGTCAACGACCTCGCCGCGCCGGGCGCGTTCCCGCTGACGCTGTCACTGTCCCTGCTGACCGCCGCCGTACTCGGCGGACTGGGCAGTCTCGCGGGTGCCGTGTACGGGGCGGTGATCGTGACACTGCTGCCGAACTGGGCCACCGACCTGGCCCAGTCGGCGCACCTCTCGCAGTCGATCTACGCGAACATCCCGCTGGTGGTGTACGGGCTCGTGCTGTTCGTGGTCGTGGTGCTGTTCCCCGGCGGTCTACAGGCCGGCCTCGGTCGTTTGTGGAGAATTCTGCCGTTCTCATAGGAGGCGAACATGACGACACGCGCGTTAGTTGCCGGACTGGCGGTGGTCGCGCTCGGCGTCACAGCGTGTGGCGGTTCATCGGGATCGTCGTCGTCGAACGCTCCCGGTGTCACCGACACGACGGTGACGATCGGCAGCACCGACCCGCTCACCGGGGCCGCAGCCCCGGGCTACAGTGAGATCCCGGTCGCGGCACAGGCCTATTTCAACTACGTCAACGCCAACGGCGGCATCAACGGCCGCAAGATCACCCTGAAGTACCTGGACGACGGCTACAACCCGACGCAGACCGTGACCCTGACCAAGCAACTGGTGTTGCAGGACAAGGTGTTCGCGGTCGTCGGTGCGCTCGGCACGCCGACGCACACGAAGGTCGTGGACTTCCTCAACAGCGAACGCGTGCCGGACCTGTTCGTCGCGTCCGGCTGCACCTGTTGGGACCAGCCGAAGCAGCACCCGTACACGTTCGGCTGGCAGCCGGACTACACGGTCGAGGGCAAGGTGCTCGGCCAGTACATCACGCAGCACTTCGCCGGCAAGAAGGTCGCGTACTTCTACCAGGACGACGACTTCGGCAAGAACGGCATGGCCGGCCTGGACAAGTACATCCCGTCGGGCAACGTGGTGAGCCGCCAGCCCTACCAGCCGGGCAACACCGACGTCACCGCCCAGGTCACCGCGATCGCCAACGCCAAGCCGGACGTCGTGGTGCTGGAGACGATCCCGGCGTACACGGCGCTGTTCAAGCTGACCTCGCTGAAGTTGGGCTTCTCACCGACGATCGTGGTGTCCAACGTCGGTTCGGACCCGACGACGACGGAGGGTCTGCTGCAGGCGTTCGCGAAGTCGGCCGGTTCGTCGATCACGCAGCCCGCGCAGCTGATCGAGGGCATCATCACCGACGCGTACCTGCCGTCGCTGGGTGACATGTCGAACTCGTGGACGGCGCTGTTCAAGAAGATCCACGACAAGTACATCCCGAAGGTGCCCTTCGACGGCAACGTCGTCTACGGCATGGCGTACGCGTACACGTTCGCCCAGGCGCTCCAGGCGGACGGCAAGAACCCGACCCGGCAGGGCCTGATCGACGCGCTGGAGAAGGGTGGCCTGACCGGTCCCGGCCTGGTTCCGTTCCGCTACAGCAAGACGTCCCACGCCGGCTTCACGGGCGTCCAGGTGGCGATCGTGCACAACGGTGCGCTGGACGTGACGGGCAGTCCACTCACGACGGACGACGGCTCCGGCCCGATCAAGCCGTACACGACGACGCAGCCCACGGCTCCGGCCAACGGCGTCCCGACCGGCTGAT
>DASZXM010000817.1:0-10746 GCA_035546415.1 Pseudonocardiaceae bacterium | reverse complement strand
AACCGGTCCGGACGCGCCGACTCGCGCGCCCGTGCCGCCGCGATCCAGAGTGCCGAGGAATGCATCGGGCGACCCTATCGGTGTCACGCGAGCACCCGACGCACCGGCCGTGCCGAGCTCAGAGCTCCTAACACGATGGCGTTCGGTAGCGATGGGGGTCCAGGTGCGCGAGATGCGAGGCGGAGGAGGGAGGCGTGGCGGAGCCACGTTGACCGACGACAACGCCGCAGATCGTGTGCCTGGACCCCAATCGCCCGGACAGTCATTGTGTTAGGAGCTCTCAGGCCATTGCCAACGTGCCCTTGCCGAGCACCACGATGCCGGAATCCGTGACGTGGTAGTAGTTCCGGTCGCGCGCCAGGTCCACGCCGATGTGCGCGCCGGGCGGCACGACGACGTTCTTGTCCAGGATCGCCCGGCGCACCACCGCGCCGTGTCCGACCCGGACGCAGTCCAGCAGGACCGAACCCTGCACGACCGCGCCGCTCTCCACCGTCACGTCCGGCGACAGCACCGACTCCACCACCTGCGAACCGGAGATGATGCAGCCGTTGCTGACGATCGACTGGTTGGCCGTGCCACCTTCGACGAACTTCGCCGCCGCCCGCTGGCCGGGGTGCGCCAGGATCGGCCACTGCCGGTTGTAGAGGTTGAACACCGGATGCGTGGAGATCAGGTCCAGGTGGGCGTCGTAGTAGCTGTCGATGGTGCCGACGTCGCGCCAGTAGCCGTGGTCGCGTTCGGTCTCGCCGGGAACGTGGTTGCTGTTGAAGTCGTACACCGCTGCCTGGCCGTCGGCGACCAGCATCGGGATGATGTCGCGGCCCATGTCGTGGCGGGACGCGTCGTTCTCCGCGTCCTTGCGCAGCGCGTCCAGCATCACCTGGGTGGTGAAGACGTAGTTGCCCATGGACACGTACGACTCGTCCGGCGAGTCGGGCAGCCCGGGCGGGTCGACCGGCTTCTCCAGGAACGCGTCCATCTTCACGCCGTCGCCGGTCTGGATCACGCCGAACGCGCTCGCCGTGCTGCGCGGCACCCGGATGCCGGCGACCGTGACGCCCGCGCCCGATTCGATGTGCGCGTCCAGCATCTGGCGCGGGTCCATGCGGTAGATGTTGTCCGCGCCGAACACCGCGATGTACGCCGGTGACTCGTCGTACACCAGGTTGAGGCTCTGGTGGATGGCGTCGGCGCTGCCCTGGTACCAGCGCGGGCCGAGGCGCTGTTGCGCGGGTACCGGCGTGACGTATTCGCCGGTCAGCGACGACAGCCGCCACGTCGTGGAGATGTGCCGGTCCAGCGAGTGCGACTTGTACTGCGTCAGCACGCACACCCGGCGGACGCCGCCGTGCACGAGGCTGGACAACACGAAGTCGATCAGGCGATGCACGCCGCCGAACGGGACGGCGGGTTTCGCCCGGTCCGCCGTCAGGGGCATCAGCCGCTTGCCCTCGCCGCCGGCGAGCACGATGCCCAGTACGCCCGTCCCGTCACTCACGTGGACCTCCCGCACGCCTCGTAGATCGCGACCGTCCGTTCGGCGATCGCGGCCCAGCCGAACTCCCGCACGGCCCGTTCCCGGCCGGCGTCGCCCAGCGCCGCCGCCCGCTCCGGGTCGTCCACCAGTTCGTTGAGGCGGTCCGCGAGACCCGCCTCGAACCCTGCCGGGTCCGCCTCGTCGTAGTGCACCAGCAGGCCCGTGCCGCCGTCGTCGACCACCTCGGGTATACCCCCGACGTCACTGGCCACAACCGCCGTGCCGCACGCCGCCGCCTCCAGGTTGACGATGCCCAGCGGCTCGTACACCGACGGGCAGGCGAACACCGTGGCGTGCGTGAGCAACTGCACGACCTGCGGCCGGGCCAGCATCTCGGGGATCCAGTGCACGCCGTCCCGCATCGCCGACAGCTCGTCGACCAGGCCGCGGAACTCGGCGTCCAGTTCGGGCGTGTCGGCCTCGCCCGCGCACAGCACCACCTGGACGCCGGGACGCAGCGACCGGGCCGCCCGGACCAGGTGCGGCACGCCCTTCTGCCGGGTGACGCGCCCGACGAACAGCACGTACGGGCGGTCCGGGTCGATGCCGTGCGCGCGCAGTGCGTCGGTCGACGGGTCCGGCCGGTAGAGGGCCGTGTCGATGCCGTTGTGGACGACGTGCACCCGCTCGGCCGCCAGGTCCGGATAGGCGGCGAGTACGTCACGGCGCATGCCGGCGCTGACCGCGATCACGGCGTCGGCCGCGAGGTAGGCGTCGCGTTCGATCCACGACGAGACCTGGTAGCCACCGCCGAGCTGCTCGGCCTTCCACGGGCGCAGCGGCTCCAGCGAGTGCGCCGTGACGACGTGCGGCACGCCGTAGGTCAGCTGGGCCAGGTGCCCGGCCTGGTTGGCGTACCAGGTGTGGCTGTGCGCGATGTCCCGGTCGGCCACGGCGTCCGCCATGGACAGCGCGATGTCCAGGGCGCGGAACGCGGGCTGGGCGTAGTCCCGACCGGCTGTGTGGCCGCGCGCGTCGGGTCGGTCCGCTCCCCAGCAGTGCACGTCCAGGTCGACGAGGCCGCGCAGCTCACGGGCGAGGAACTCGACGTGCACGCCGGCGCCGCCGTAGACGTCCGGCGGATACTCGCGGGTGAGCAGCCCGACTTTCATGGGCGAGACGTTACATCCCCCTCAGGCCCTGGCGCTGCGCTCGGCCGGCTGTTCATCCGACCTTCTCCAGGAGGAGAACGGCGTATTCGTCCTGGTCGTCGAGCCTGGTCAGCCCGGCGCGTTCGGCGACGGTGATCGCCGCCGTGTTCCACGGGCGGGTCTCCACGAGCACCGGCCAGTCCGGGTGCACGTGACCGGCGACGGTGATCGCCGTGCGGGCCGTCTCGGTGGCGATGCCGCTGCCCCACAGGTCGGGAGTCACCCGGTAGTACAGGTTCCAGCAGCGCCGGTCGTGCCAGGTTTTCGGCTGTACACCGCCGAATCCGACGGTTCGGCCGTGGTGCTCGACGGTCCAGTAGCCCAGTTCGCCGCCGTCCCACACCCGGCAGAAGTCGGCGAGGTAACGGGCCGAGTCGGCGACGGCGGGCGGGTCGCGGTGCTCGCGGGCGCGCAGCGCGGCCTCCAGGGCGACGAAGTCGTCCAGGTCGGCCGGTGTGACACGGCGCAGCCGCAGCCGGTCGGTCGTCGGTTCCAGCGTGGTCACAGCCACTCCACCTCCCGGCCGTAGCTGTCCGCGGTGGCGACCGGAACGCCCTGCGCGGCCACGAAGAACGTCCGCGGCGGACGCAGTGCGGGCACCGGCCCGGCGATGCCGGACGGCACGACCGTCGAGCCCTCGTAGGCGATCCACCGGGCGTCCAACGATCGCACGGTCGCGGCGAAGGCGCGGCGGCGGTCGTCGTCGAGGTAGATCAGCACGGCGTTGTGCACGACGACCAGCGTGGCGTCCGCGGGCGCCTCGCGGGCCAGCGCGGGCAGGTCGTCGACGACGTCACCCTGGACGACGCGCGGCGGGTCGGCGGTCGCGATCTCCAGAGCGGCGTCGAGGTGGGCGAGCCGTTCGTCCTCGCCGGGCCACACCAGACAGCGCAGCCAGTCGCGGTCGGCCGCCGACCGCACGTCCAGCGGGTGGAGGTCGATGCCGGCCCGCCAGACGACCTCGGGCAGCCGAGTGGGCAGCGGCACCGGGCCGTGCGAGTCGCACGGGAACACCAGCGGTCCGGGGAGCACGTGGTCGCCGTAGGCGTAGCCGTAGCGGTCGGGCAGCAGACACAGCCCGGCCGACGCACCGACCTCAAGCAGCGCGATCGGCTGCGGCAGGGCGGCCAGCAGCGGGAGCAGGACGGCGCAGCGCCGCGGTTCGTTGGTCTGGTTGCGCCGCGTGCGGACCGCGTCGCCCAGGGAGGGCCAGTTGGCCAACAGCCAGTCCCGGAACTCGGGAAACGACCCGACCGGCGCACCCAGCCAGCGCGCGGTCGCGAACACCAGCTGCGGCTGCCGTTTCACCCCGACCAGTTCGCCGATCCGCGCGGCCACGAGGGGGTCGTCGGCGACACCGGCCGCCCATTCACGGTAGACACCGCGCGCGTCGCCGTCGGCGAACCACCGGTAGGCGTCGGGTACGGAGATCACCGCATTATCGTCGCACCCATGGAACCAGCCGGTCGCTTCGCTCCTGGCCCTCCCGCGCCGCTGGCGCGCCAGGGCCTACCCGCCGACCTGATCACCCTCCTACACGAGCCCAGCCTGTGCTTCCTGTCCACGACGATGCCCGACGGATCGCCGCAACTGACGCAGACGTGGGTGGACACCGACGGCGAGCACATCCTGGTGAACAGCGTCCGGGGCCACCAGAAAATCAGGAACGTCGAGCGCGATCCTCGGGTGGCGCTGAACATCTGCGACGCCGACCGGCCGGTCCGCTACTACGCCGTGCGCGGACGCGTCCTGAACATCACCACCGAGGGTGCCGCCGAGCACATCGAGAAGTTGGCCCAGCGCTACCTCGGTGGCCCGTATCCGTGGTTCGGCGGTCGCGACCAGGTGCGGCTGCTGCTGACCATCGAGGCGGAGCGGATCAACTCGAACGGATGAAACAGGCCGTCTGAGCGCCCGGGTCGCTTCGCTCCTCGCCCTCCCGCGCCGCTGATGCGCCAGGGCGTGCAACTGATCGGGCATTTCCCGCGTGGGAAACCAGCGTTGGTATCCACCTGCGAGGGGAAGCAACCCGAATGTGGTTACGCAAGGCAGCAGTCCTGCTCATAGGCGTCGGCACCGTGACCGCCCTGGTCGCGGTGCCGACCGCTGACGCGGCCGCGCGAGCGACCCACCACCCGTCCGGGCCGGTCGGCACCGTCACGCTGGTCACCGGCGACCACGTCACCTACCGGAGGACCGGGAACGGCATCCAGGTGCTCGGCAGCACGCCCGCGGCCCAACGCGTCAGCACGACGTTCGCCACGATGACCGAGCACGGCGACCAGTACGTCATCCCGATGGACGCGTGGCCCGCCGTGGCCGGCGGGCAGCTGGACAAGCGGCTGTTCGACATCACGTCCCTGGTCGCGCAGGGGTTGGACGACGCGCACGACGCGAACGTCAAGGTGATCGTCACCGGTCCGCGCGGGTACGCGCCGAACGTGACCGTGCCCAAGTCGGCGCGTGTCACGCACACCGTCCCCGGCCTGGGCATGCGTGCCCTGTCCACGGCGAAGAAGCAGGCCACCGCGCTGTGGACGAGCCTGACGAACGAGCGGCACGGGCGCGTGCGCATCGCCAAGGGCACGAAGATCTGGCTGGACGGCACCGTGCACGCGACGCTGGACCAGAGCGTGCCGCTGATCGGCGCGCCGACCGCGTGGCAGCACGGCCACACCGGGAAGGGTGTCACGGTCGCCGTGCTGGACACCGGCATCGACGCGCAGCACCCGGACCTGGTCGGCAAGGTCGTCGCGAGTCAGAACTTCAGCGACTCCCCCGACGCCGACGACCACGACGGGCACGGTACGCACGTCGCGTCGATCATCACCGGCAGCGGAGCGGCGTCCGGCGGCCGGTACCGGGGTGTGGCGCCGGGTGTGCGGCTGATCAGCGGCAAGGTGCTCGACGACACCGGTGGCGGCGACGAGTCCGGCATTCTCGCCGGCATGGAGTGGGCCGTCCAACAGGGCGCCAAGGTGATCAACATGAGCCTGGGCACCAACGGGGCCAGTGATGGCACGGACGTGCTGTCCCAGGAGGTGAACACGCTGTCGGCCAGTTCCGGCGCGCTGTTCGTGATCGCGGCGGGCAACGCGGGCGGTTCGGAGACGGTGTCGTCGCCCGGTTCCGCGGACGCCGCGCTGACCGTGGCGAGCACCACGAAGCAGGACACGCTGAGCACGTTCTCCAGCCGCGGCCCGCGGATCGGCAACTTCGGGCTGAAGCCGGACATCGCCGCCCCCGGGCAGGACATCGTGGCGGCCCGCGCGCCGGGCGCGTTCCCGGCGGACGCCGTGGACGCGTACTACGTGAAGCTGTCCGGCACGTCGATGGCCACGCCGCACGTGTCCGGTTCCGCCGCGATCGTGGCCGGTGAGCACCCGGACTGGACGGGCCAGCAGATCAAGGCGGCGCTGATGGACTCGGCGCAGGTGCTGCCGGGCATCGACGTGTTCGGCGACGGCGCGGGGCGGGTGGACGTGGCCCGGGCGACCACGCAGGCGGTGCACGCGCTGACGCCGGACGTGAGCCTGGGCGACCTGGCGTGGCCGGCCGAGCCCACCACGGCGGACGTCACATACGCCAACGACTCGGACACCCCCGTCACGCTGACGATGAGCATGCGGGCCAACGGTCTGTTCAGCACGGCGACGCCGACGCTGACCGTCCCGGCCCACGGCACCGCCACCGAGACGGTGGACGTGGCCGCCGGACCGGACGACGCCGGGTCGTACGACGGCCGGTTGGTCGCCACGGCTCCGGGCGTGCGGCTGGTCACGCCGGTGGCGGCGCAGGTCCAGAACCGCACGGACACGGTGTCCGTGCACGTGATCGGCCGGGACGGGAAGCAGGCGAGCAGCGACTTCATGCTGGCGGCCCTGCAGAGCGACACGACCGGTGACGTGTACCCGCTGGCCCCGGCCGACGACGGCAGTGTGACGGCACAGGTGCCGGACGGCACGTACCGGCTGGTCGGCGGCGTCGCGGACCCGAGCGAGACGTTCTCCCCCGACGTGTTCAGCGAGTTCGCGCTGGACGGTGAGCGGGTCGACGGCGCCACGACCCTGACGGTGGACGTGCGGCAGGCCAAGCCGTCGACGGTGACCGTGGACGAGCAGGCCGCCCGGCCGGACCAGCTGTCCAACTACCGCACGATCGTGTCCGTGGTGGACGGCGACGGGTTCGGGATCCAGTCGAACTCGCCGACGCAGTACGTGTTGGACCCGGCGGCCGTGTCCGGCGTGACCTACTCGTACGCGGGTGCGTGGGGCCGGCCGCAGGACGTGATCACCATGTCCGGCCTGGAGATCGATACGGCGCTGGACCAGTCCGACGGCGGCTGGCAGGGCGACGTCACCGGTCCGCTGGTGGACATCGGCGAGCAGACCGACCCGACCCGGATCGGCGACGTGACCGGCGCGGTGATCCTGATCGCCCCGGACGTGACGACGTTCCCGTCGACCGACCCGCCAACGCAGGACCAGATGTCGCCACTGCTCACCGCGCTGAAGGCCAAGGGCGCCAAGGCGGTGCTCAGCTACGACTACGTCGCGGATCTGTCGATCCTGCCGACACTGCAACTGTTCGACCCCAACGACATCCAGTCGCTGCGGGACAGGCTCGCGGCCGGTGTGACACAGGTGCACGTGCTGGGCCAGGCGTACACGCCGTACGTGTACGCGTTGGAGAACGCGGTGACCGGTGCGCTGCCGGACGGCCAGGCGTGGCACTTCGCCAAGGCGGACCTGGCGGAGGTGGACACGACGTACCGGAGCGCGATCCCGGGTGCCCACTTCGACGACCAGTTCTTCCTGTACGCCGACCCGGACGGCCAGGCCGGTGCGTTCGACAAGACGTTCGTACTGCCGCAGACCCGGACCGAGTACTACTCGCCGGGCATCCAGTGGTCGCAGTTCACGGATGTCAACATGGTGCCGGACGGTTCGGTGTACGCGGCCGAGCAGACGGCGTTCCGGACGTTCCAGGCAGGCCGGCACACGACCAGCGCGTGGGCGAGCGCACCGTTCGCGCCGCGCCTGCCGGCGATCCCGAACACCAGCCTGGACGGCAAGCCGCTGCCGTGGGTGTACCGCCAGGGAGACAAGCTGTACACGGCGATCCCGATGTTCAACGAGGCGGACGCCGAGCACATGGTGTCGCCGGACAGCGACATCGACGGCAACCTGGCGGACGCCGGGACGACAGTGCTGTACCACGGTCGGTCCAAGGTGGACGGTAGCGATGAGCCGGGCACGGCCGGGTTCACGCTGCCGGCGGCCACGGGCACGTACCGCCTGGTGGTGGACGGCACGCGGCCCACGGCCCTGTCCCCGCACGTGCACGCGGAGTGGACGTTCCGCTCCAGCCACACCGACCCTGCTGTCCGGACGGCGTCGGCCCTGCTGGACCTGGGCTTCACGCTGCCCCTGGACGGTTCCGACTCGGCGGCGGCGGGCGCGCCGCTGACCGGCACGGTGACGGTGACGGGCCAGGGTGGCGCGGCGCTGCGGGCCGACCGGGTCTCGGTCGACGTCTCGTACGACGACGGGAGGACGTGGCACCGGGCGTCGGTCACGGCGTCGCGCGGCCAGTGGCGGGTCACGATCCCGGCAGGCGGCACGGCGGGCGGCTACGCCACGCTGCGCGCGTCGGCCGGCGGCCCGGGCGGCAACGCGGTGACCGAGACGATCACCAGGGCCTACGGCCTGCGGTAGCGAACGAGCCGGCGGCCACCCGGTGGCCGCCGGCTCACACGCCCACCAGCTTCGCCAGGAACCGGTCCAACTGTTCCTCGACCGGCGGCCACGGCAGGTCCGGTTCGTTGATCCGGGACGACAGCAGGCCGTTCACCGCCGTCCGCAGGTCGAAGGCGATCGTGGCGACGTCGTCCACCGGTGCCAGTCCGGCGTCCATACAGGACCGGATGGCCTGCCGGGTCCGTTCCACCATCACCTCTTTGAACGGCATTCCCAGCCGCCGGTTGACGCCGCTCTCGTGCATCACCTTGTAGAGCCCGGGATGCGCCTGCGCCCATGCGACCTGGGCCAGCAGCCGCGCGCGCAACGCGACAGCGGGGTCGGCGGCGTCGGCGGCGGCCGCGTCACCGGCGGCGACCAGTTCCTCGTGGCACCGGCCCATCGCGGCGAGCACGAGCGCGTCCCGGTCCGGGAAATGCAGGTAGACCGATGTCGCGGCGATCGACACCTCGCGTGCCACCGCCCGCAGCGACAGGGCCTCGTCGTCGGCCAGTTCGTCCAGCATGCGCACGGCGGCCGCGACGATCTCGTCACGCAGCACGTCACCGTGCCCACGGGTGTTGGGGCGGCGACGGGTGGTCGGAGTGTCCATGTCCGGGCCATAGTAACCGGCCCACGATTACGCTACAGTCGTAGCGCTACGGTCGTTCACTTAATGAGGGGACACGATGACCGACACGGCACTGACCCAGATGGCCGACGCCACCGCCGCCCACGCCTGGGCGATACCGCAGCTCACCGACCGCGAGAAGGTCTTCCTGCAGCTCACGGCCGACGTCTGCCAGCCCACCCTCGGCACGCCGTTCGCCGAGCACGTCCGAACGGCACTGGCCACCGGCGTGACCACCGCGGAGATCCGCGCCCTGATCCGGCTGATCTCCTACGACACCGGCTATCCGGCCGCGCTGGCCGCGATCGACCGCCTCACCGAGATCGAGACCCGGACCGAGACGGGACCGTCGATCGTCGAGGAGATGGACCCCGACCTGCTGCACCCGGGTCCCAGCCCGCTGCCGGCACCCGTGCGCGACATGATCGGCGAGATGGACCCGCACTTCGCGGAGTACTTCGACCTCCAGTCGCGCATGCGCACCGACAAGCCCATGGCCACGCTGACCGAACGGGAACGGGCCTTCGCCACGATGAGCATCGACATCCACTACCGCACGCTCGGCGAGACGTTCCGCATCCACGTCGACCGGGCACTGCGTGCCGGTGCCACCCCGGACAACGTCCGCGCGGTGCTGCGGTTCATCGCCCAGTTCGGTGCCACCCGGGCGTGGGAGGCGTGGCGGGCGCTGAACGCGTTCCTCACGTGAACAGGTCCTCGCCCAGCAGCACGCGCAGTTTGGCCAGCGAGCGCATGCTCTGGCTCTTCACCACCGCCGTGCTGACGCCGACCACATCGGCGACCGCGTCGATGCTGTAGTCCTCCCAGTACCGCAGCACCACGATCGCCCGGTCCCGCGGCGGCAACTGCGCCAGCGCGTCCAGCAGGGTCAGCCGCAGCTCGGGATCGGACTCGTGCGCGCTGTCCGGCACCGAGTCGACGGCCACCTCGTGGCTCCCGCGCCTGCGCTGGTGGTCCAGGAACGTCCGCAGCAGCACCTTCTTCGCGTACGCCATCGGGTTGTCCAGCCAGTCCAGCCTGCCCCAGGCCACGTACAGCTTGGCCAGGGCCGTCTGGGTCAGGTCCTGCGCGAGGTGCCAGTCGTGGCACATCAGGTAGGCCGTGCGACGCAGCCCGGCGGCCTGGACCCGGGCGAACTCGACGAACTCGTCGTCGCGTCCTGTCACGGCACCGCGAGGGAGGGGTATCGGGCGTTGGCCGCGCGCACCAGTGACGCGTCCATCCTGGTGCCCCAGCCGGGATCGGCGGCGATCGCGATCGCCTGCTGTTCGGTCAGTGCCGGGTGGCCCGGCGGGTTCGTGGTGCCGTTCCAGTCCAGGCAACGGGACACGTCGACCTGGACGACGGTCCCGTTGCCGTGGTCGACCTCCACCGACATGTCCTGGATGCAGTTGTCCGGAATCCGGATGACGTCGGTGAACATGCCGCCCGGCGAGACGGAACACGACGAGGTCATGCCGGTGTCCCGCATGCACCGGCCACCCAGGCTGGCGTGGGCGATGGTGAGGTACACCCGTCCGAGGCCGCGCGGGGTACGCAGGTAGAACTCCAGGTTCAGCGGTTCACTGCCGCCCAGGTGGGACAGGTGTGTGAACTCCCGGCCCGGCAACAGCTGCCGCAGGTGGTAGGCGATCGCGGCCGCCGTCGTCGGAACCGTCGGCGGGG
>DASZXM010000816.1:0-2328 GCA_035546415.1 Pseudonocardiaceae bacterium | reverse complement strand
CCGACTACCTCAAGCACGGCCTGCCCACCCACCGGACCGACCTGGTGCGGGTGATCTCCGGTGCCACGCAGGCGACCGTGACGTTCGCGCCGCGGCCGGAGTTCGGCCAGGTGCCGGTGCGGCTGCAGGTCGAGGACGAGGGCCTGCGGGTGTCGGGCACCGGTGACCCGATCGTGCTGCGCTCCCCCGGCGTGACGTGGGAGGTGTCGTCGGACGGCATGCACGAGACGGCCACGGCGACCGTGAGCGTGACGCCGGGCAACCCGATCGTGTTGGAACTGCGCTGCGGGACAACGGAATTCGACCCGTACCCGGAGGACGAGCCGACGAACCGGGCGGTGGCGGACCGGTACTGGTCGACGTGGGCCGCCGACCTGAAGCTGCCCGGCAGGGCCAGGGACATGGTGGCCCGCTCTGCGTTGACGCTGCGCGGCCTGTGCCACGAGGAGACCGGCGGGATCATGGCGGCGGCGACCACGTCGCTGCCCGAGGAGATCGGCGGTGTCCGCAACTGGGACTACCGCTACTGCTGGCTGCGCGACGGCGCGCTCACCGCGCACGCACTGGTGTCCGTCGGTTCGATCGCCGAGGCCGAGGGATACCTGCGGTGGCTCAACGGTGTCATCGCGACGCTGCCCGGCCCGGAGTACCTGCACCCGCTGTACACGCTGGCCGGCACGACGCTGGGCCCGGAGGCCGTGATCGACACGCTGCCCGGGTACGCCGGGTCGCGGCCGGTGCGCGTGGGCAACCTGGCCAACCAGCAGGTGCAGCTGGACGTGTTCGGCCCGGTCGTCGACCTGATCGACGGGCTGTCCGACGTGCGCGGCAAGCTCACCGACGACGACTGGCGCATGGTCGAAGCCATGGCACGGGCGGTCGCGGCCCGCTGGCGCGAGCCCGACCACGGCATCTGGGAGGAGCGGCACCAGCCGCGGCACCACGTGTACTCGAAGGTGCAGTGCTGGGTGACGATCGACCGGGCCGTGAAGCTGGCCGACCGGTGGGGCCGGCAGGCCGAGCCGGGTTGGGCGGAGCTGCGCGACACGATCGCCGAGGATGTGCTGACCCACGGCTGGCACGGCGACGCGTGTGGCGGGATCGGTGCGTACACCACCGCGTACGACGGCCTGGACCTGGACGCGGCGTCGCTGCACGTCGGGCTGTCCGGGCTGCTGGACCCGAGCGACGACCGGTTCCAGGCGACCGTCACGGCCATCGAGGCCGAGCTGCGGTCCGGTTCCACCGTGTACCGCTACCACCGGGACGACGGCCTGCCCGGCATCGAGGGCGGCTTCCACCTGTGCGCCGCGTGGATGGTCGAGGCGTACGTGCTGTCCGGCAGGCGCACCGAGGCCGAGGAACTGTTCGAGCAGATGCTCGACGCGGCCGGACCGACCGGCCTGCTGCCCGAGGAGTACGACCCGATCGCGGAGCGCTCGCTGGGCAACCACCCGCAGGCTTACTCGCATCTGGGCCTGATCCGGTGCGCGCAACTGCTGGACACTTGATGGCGTGACCCCGCGCCCCGTCCCGGACGAACACCGGGCGGGGCAGCGGGCAAGTAAGGGTGTGACTGCCTTAGCGAGACCGTCCGCCCGCACCGGCGACGGTCCACCCGATGCCGACCGGCCGGATCTCACCGACCCCGAACCGGCGGCCGTGTTCGGCCGGCTCTTCGACGAGCACGCCGCCGCCTTGCACCGTTACCTGGCCCGCCGGGTCGGCACCACCATCGCCGACGACCTGGTGTCCGACACGTTCCTGACCGCACTGCACCGGCGCCACAGCTACGATCCGGCCCGGGCCGGCGTGCGCGCCTGGCTGTACGGCATCGCCAGCAACCTGCTGCGCCGGCACGTCCGGGACGAGGTCCGCGCGCTCAACGCCACCGCCCGCCTGGCCGGGACGCACGGCCGCGCCGACGGCCACGAGACCCGGGTGACCGACCGCCTGGACGCGCAGCGCACCGTGGCCCGCCTGGCCGGCGCGCTGGCCACCCTCTCCCCCGACGACCGCGAGGTCCTGCTGCTGACCAGCTGGGCCGGGTTGAGCGCGGTGGAGATCGCCGAAGCACTGGACATTCCGGCCGGCACGGTGCGTTCCCGACTGCACCGTGTCCGCCGCTGGCTGCGCGCGAGCGCATCGGAGGACATCGACCGTGACTGACAACGTGCACCCGCTCCTGACCGAGGACGAACTGGACGCCGCGCTGGCCCGGCTGCACGGCGAGCCGGCCGGCAGGCCGAACCTGGAGGCCGCGCGGCAGGCGTTGGCCACCGAACTGGACCGGCCGCTACCGGTGCGCAGGCACCGGCGCTGGGGCCG
>DASZXM010000815.1:0-5018 GCA_035546415.1 Pseudonocardiaceae bacterium | reverse complement strand
TTCACTTTCGGGCTTATGAGACGAGCCGTGTTAGTCGCCGCGCCGGTGTTGGCGTTGTTGCTCGGTGGGTGCGGTACGACCGTCGACGGGGTCGCCGTGCCCGCCGGGTCGGCCGGCACCACGCACGTCTCGGCACCGCCCACCGTGCCGCCCACGCCGACCGCCGCCAAGGAGGGCACCTGCCCGTTCCTGCCGGCGTCGGAGGTCAGTTACGACACCGGGGAACGCGTCGGAACGGTGAAGGTGTCCGATGTACCCGCCGGGCAGCCGTACCCGATGTGTTTCTTCTACCGGGCCAGCAACGGTTCGCTGGAGGTCACCGCACGCGTGTACACCGGCAGTGCCGCCGTGGCCACCGCACTGGTGAACCAGGCCGCCCCGATCGCCACGTCGAACCCGGCGAGCCAGCCGGCCGGGTGGACGGGCGGGGCGCAGGCGTCGAAGAACGGCGCCGTGTACGCCGTCGCCAAGGGCGGCACCGCGATCGTCGTGACCAGCAACCGGACGTTCACCGTCTACTGCCGGCAGATCACCAACGCCGTCGCCGGTTACCTACAGAGCCACTGACACCCCGCGGACGGCTCCGGACAGAGGTGACGCCCGGTGGTGGGTGACCGCGTTGTCGTCCCACCGTCCGGGCGTCGGGTTCGCGTGCGTCAGGCGCGGTGTACCGGCTGCTGGTTGTCCACCGGCTGCTCGTGGCGCGGTTCCGGGGCCGACCCGTTGCGCGAGTCGTCCTCGGCATCCGTTCGCGGCTTGTCCTTCTGTTGGTTCTTCAGCACGTAGGCCGTGCCCGCGCCGGCCACCGCGACACCGATGGCCAGCAGCCACGGCCACGTGCGCCGACGCTTGGCGGGAGTCGTCGCCGCGGCGAACACGTCGCCGGGGACCGCGATCGCCGTGCGGGCCGTCTTACGGGCCTGCTTGGCCGACTTCACCAGTTCCCTGCCGGTCTGTTTGGCCTCGCGGACCAGTTGCCGGCGGGCCTTGCGGCCGGTCCTGGCCACTTCCGCCTGCTGGGCGGCTGTCGCGTCCCGGACCGTTTCCGCGCCTTCGGCCAGCTTGTGCTCGGCCGCCGCCGCCACCTGCACCGCGCCCCGACGCAGCGTGCGCAACCCGGTGCCGACTGCTCGGCCCACTGTCTCGCCTGCGTGTGTCATGGCCTTCACCTCGTCCATCGCGGTGCTCCATGCTCCTCGAGTTCGTCTGCCGTACCCGACTGTTCGGGTACCACATCCTGCCCCGTCCTACGCCATCTCGCCGTGGATGGCACGATGACCAGGTGGCTGACGGCAATGAATCGCTCGTTGGAGCGACAGTGGCGGCGACCCTGCACACCTCGATGGGGGACATCAGGCTGAACCTGTTCCCGAACCAGGCACCCAAGACGGTGGCCAACTTCGTGGGGCTGGCGCAGGGCACGAAGAAGTACGGCACGAACGCGCGCGGCACCGGTGAGGGGCCGTTCTACGACGGTTCCATCTTCCACCGGGTCATCGACGGCTTCATGATCCAGGGTGGCGACCCGACCGGTACCGGTCGCGGCGGTCCCGGCTACCAGTTCGCCGACGAGTTCCACCCGGAGTTGCAGTTCAACAAGCCGTACCTGCTGGCGATGGCGAATGCCGGGAAGAACACCAACGGGTCGCAGTTCTTCATCACGGTCGCGCCGACCACACACCTGAACTTCAAGCACACCGTGTTCGGCGAGGTCGCCGACCAGGAGTCGCGCAACGTGGTGGACGCGATCGCGACCACCTCGACCGGTTCGCAGGACCGGCCGGTGAAGGACGTCGTCATCGAGAGTGTCGACGTCGAGATCGACCGGGGCCAGGGGGCCGGCGCGCCGTGACCCGACCCCCCGGGCAGCCGGTCGGGCCGACCGAACAGCAGCCGGCACTGCCCGGTTGCGTGCGGCATCCGGACCGGCCCACCGGGCTGCGCTGCAGCCGGTGCGACCGGCCGGCCTGCCCGGAGTGCCTACGGCCGGCGTCGGTCGGCCAGCACTGCGTCGACTGCCTGGCCGAGGGTAGGCGCACGACCCGCAGGCCGGTCACCGTGTCCGGTGCGCAAACCGGGCGGCGTTCGGTCATGGTGCCGATCCTGGTGGCCGTCAACACCGTCGTCTTCGTGATCACCGCCGTCCAGGCGAGGAGCATCTCGGACCTGCGCCCGTCACCGCTGTTCTCCGACTGGATTCTGTGGCCCTTCGCGACGCGCAACGGCCGCTGGTACGAACTGCTCACCGCCGGGTTCCTGCACGTGAGTCCGATTCACATTGCCATGAACATGGTTGCCCTGTGGGTGATCGGGCGGGACTTCGAGCGGGTCATGGGCTCGCTCCGGTTCACCGTCGTCTACCTGCTGGGCGTGTTCGGCGGAAACGTGGCCGTGTTCGTGTTCGGCAACATCGACGCACCCGAGGCCGGCGCGTCGACCGGCGTGTTCGCCCTGATGGGCGGTCTGCTGGTGGTGGTGTACCGGCTGAAGCTGAACCCGAGCCAGGTGATCGGGCTGATCGCGGTCAACCTGGTCATCAGCGTCGTCATCCCGGGCATCTCGCTGCTCGGGCACGTCGGCGGCCTGGTCTCGGGTGCCGCCGTCACCGCGGCGATCGTGTACGCGCCCGCGCAGCGGCGCACGCTGTGGCAGGCCGGCGCGTGCGTCGTGGTGTTCGTGGTGCTGGTCGGGCTGGTGTTGGTCCGGTTCCCGCAGATCCCGGTCGCGACCTAACGCCAGTACGAGCGGATCGCCGCGGCCACGGCCTCCGGTTCGGTGCCCAGGTCCAGCCAGCCCAGCACGATCAGCGCACCCTCGTCGTCCTCGTCACCGCCCACCGTGTCCAGTTCCAGCAGGGACACCTCGCGGCCCAGCCGCCGGGTCGAGGAGACCTTGATCCGCACCTGCTTCCACGGCAGCCGTTGCCGGCCCAGCAGGCGGCGGATCTCCACCCCGTCCGCGTCCACCGTCAGACGCGGCCGGGCGATCGTCCCGAACAGCGCGAACACGACCAGTCCCGCGGTCGCCACGGCCGTCAGGATGCGGCCCCGCGGATCGTCGCCGAACACGGTGTAGACAGCCGCGGCAACGGCGAGCGCCCAGGTCGTAACGACCAGTGCCGCGGGTGCGGACCACGTGTGGGTGCTGGGCTGTGGCACTGTGTCGGTCATGCGTCGAGTCTGGCGCACCGGGGCGGTCGCCGGCACGTGACCGCGGCGGGTTCGGCTCGTTGATTCCACGCCGCCCGAGAGATTTCGAGGAGCTGTCCCATGCCGGCCGAATACCTCAGCTGGGTACCCGCCGACGTCGACCTCAGCAAACCCAACGCGGCCCGCGTCTACGACTACATCCTCGGTGGTGCCAACAACTTCGAGGTGGACCGGGAGTTCGCCAAACAGATCATGGCGATGCTGCCCGACGCGCAGGCGCTGGCCCAGGAGAACCGCGGCTTCCTGCGGCGCACCGTGACCCGGCTGGCGCTCGACGGTGTCCGCCAGTTCATCGACCTGGGGTCCGGCATCCCGACGGTCGGCAACACGCACGAGGCGGTGCAGCGGATCGACCCGGCCGCCCGTGTCGTCTACGTGGACAACGAGCCGGTCGCCGTGGCGCACAGTGAGCTGATCCTGCAGGACAACCCGACCGCCGGCATCCTGCGCGCCGACATCCGGGACGCCGACGCCGTGCTGAAGAGCGACCTGACACGCGAACTGGTCGACTTCGATCAACCGGTGGCGATCCTCGCGTTCGCGGTCCTGCATTTCATGCCCGACGACCAGGACCCCTACGGTCTGGTCGCCACCTATCGAAACGCCACCGCAGCGGGCAGCTACCTGGCCGTCAGCCACGCGACCGGCGACGGCCGGCCGGAGGTCGACGGGGTCATCGCGGAGTACCGGCGTGCGTCGACTCCCGTCACCGTTCGGGACAAGGCCGCGGTCACGCGGTTCTTCGACGGATACGACCTGCTCGACCCCGGTGTCGTGTTCGCGAGGGACTGGCAGCCCGAGATCGAGCTGGACTACGACGCCCTGTCGCTGGCGTACGGCGGGGTCGGCCGGAAGGCGTGACGCGGGCCGCCTACCTCGCTCGTGCCGGAATGCACAAAGTTGTCCACAGGAGTTGTCCCCACTGGGGATGACTTACATCCGTGTCGTTTGGTGACCGTCCGGTGAACGGCACTCGACGGTGGGGTGTTGGCGACGTCTCCACGGGGTGATGCGCAGGTCAGCGCCAACGCATCGTCATCAGCAGGCCGCCGATCATCAGGGCGAAGCCGATGGCGAAGTTCCACGAACCCAGGGCGTTGAGGAACGGGATCTTGTCCAGCGCGATGTACGTCACCACGAGCCAGGCGAGGCCGAGCAGCATCAGGCCGAGCATGACGCTGATGTAGACGGGGTGGGACGGCCCGGCCATCTTCGCCTTGACGGGCGTGCGGCGGTCGGCCGGTGCTGTGTACACGGCCTTCTTGCGGACCTTGGACTTCGGCATGGTGTCCTCGCCTGGGTGGAACCGGGTGCCTTGGGCAGTGTTGCCGGGCAGGTGCGCGTACGGTGTGATAGCGGCCGCAGCGCGACCACCTCCGTGGGAACACGTTAACGTAACCGGTGTGCCCGGCGAACAACGACCGGACTTCAAGTCGGTCAAACCTGTTCTCGGTCATCCTGGTATCGGCCGGACGGGACCGGTGTTCGAACGGGTAGTTCGGCAGGCAGCGCACGGTTCGGAGGTTCGACGGTGAGTCAACAGCCACCGCCCCCGCCTGGGCGGGGTGGGCCGTGGCAGCCGCGTGGAGCGCACAGCCGCCCCCAGGGCCAGGGCGGTCAGCGTCCCGCCGGGCAGCCGCGTCATGCCGCCCCCGAACAGCCCCCCGCTCCCACGCCATCGCCCGCGCCGTCGTCCGCGCCGTCGCCATCGTCCGCGCCACGGCCCGGCCGGGTGCCGCCGACCGGCGAGCGGCCCACCGTCTTCATCCCGAAGGTCGACGCGAAGCCCGACGAGACCGTCTACATCCC
>DASZXM010000814.1:0-3880 GCA_035546415.1 Pseudonocardiaceae bacterium | reverse complement strand
TCCCTGACAGGCTGTTGACAGTATGTCATGACAAACGCTTAACTAGTAACCCGCGTCACAGCTGGTGCGCAGGAGGTTCGTCGTGCTGACCGACCGGATCGCAGGAGCGCCGATCTCCTGGGGTGTGTGCGAGGTGCCCGGCTGGGGTCACCAGCTCACCCCGGACCGCGTGCTCACCGAGATGCGTGACGCCGGTCTCGTGGCCACCGAGTTCGGGCCGGACGGCTTCCTGCCCGACGAACCGGAAGCCAAGGCGGAAACGCTTGCGGCACACGGGTTGTCGTGTGTCGGCGGGTTCGTCCCGGTCGTTCTGCACGATGCCGGCCACGACCCGGTGCCCGGGATCACGCGGACGCTGGAGGGCTTCACCGCGGCCGGCGCCACGACACTCGTGCTGTCCGCCGACACCGGCTCGACCAGTTACGACCAGCGGGTCGAACCCGATGCCGACGGGTGGCGGCTGCTGCTGGCGAACCTGGACCGCATCCGGGACGTCGCGGGCGAACGCGGCATCACGGCCACGCTGCACCCGCACGTCGGCACGATCGTGGAACGTGCCGACGACGTGGCCCGCGTGCTGGACGGCTCGACCATTCCGCTCTGCCTGGACACCGGCCACCTGATGATCGGCGGCAGCGACCCGGCGGCGCTGGCCGCCGACGTGCCGGACCGCATCGCGCACACGCACCTCAAGGACGTGGACGCGAACCGGGCGGCGAAGGTGCGGGCGGGCGAGATCGCCTACTCCGCCGCCGTCGCCGACGGCATGTACCGGCCGCTGGGCCAGGGTGACGCGGACATCGACACGATCATCCGCGCGCTGGAGGCCGCCGGTTACACCGGTTGGTACGTCCTGGAACAGGACATGGTGCTGGCGGACGAACCGCCTGCCGGCGGCGGGCCGCTGGCCGACGTGCGGGCCAGCATCGCGTTCGTGCGCCGGATCGCCCAGGAGCTGGCATGAGTGCCTTCGACGTACTCACCATGGGACGGATCGGCGTCGACGTCTACCCGTTGCAGACCGGAGTGTCGCTGCGCGAGGTGGAGACGTTCGGCAAGTACCTGGGTGGCAGCGCCACGAACGTCGCCGTCGCCGCTGCCCGCTACGGCAGGCGCAGCGCCGTGATCACGCGCACCGGCGCCGACCCGTTCGGCGCGTTCCTGCACGACGCCCTGCGCAGGTTCGGGGTGGACGACCGCTATGTCATGACCGTCCAGCACCTGCCGACGCCGGTGACGTTCTGCGAGATCTTCCCGCCCGACCACTTCCCCATCTACTTCTACCGCGAGCCGAAAGCACCCGACCTGGAGATCCACACCGACGAACTGGACATGGCGGCGATCAAGGCGGCCGGCGTGTTCTGGGTGACCGGGACCGGGCTGAGCGCGGAACCCAGCCGCGGCGCGACGCTGTCGGCACTGCGAGCGCGGGCACGTGCCGGCATCACCGTCTTCGACCTGGACTACCGGCACATGTTCTGGCCGGACCGCGCGGAGGCCCGGAAGTGGTACCAGCAGGCGTTGCCCGACGCGACGGTCGCCGTGGGCAACCTGGACGAGTGCCGCACGGCCGTCGGTGAGACCGAACCGCACCGCGCCGCCGCGGCGCTGCACGAGCACGGCGTCACGCTCGCCGTCGTGAAGCAGGGCCCGAAGGGCGTACTGGCGAGTGTCGCGGACCGGCCCGGCAGGCCGGGCGAGATCGTCGAGGTACCACCGATGAACGTCACCGTGGTCAACGGCCTGGGTGCCGGTGACGCGTTCGGCGGCGCCCTGTGCCACGGCCTGCTGTCCGGATGGCCGCTGGAGCGCACCATGCGGTTCGCCAACGCGGCGGGCGCGATCGTCGCGTCCCGCCTGGCCTGCGCCGACGCGATGCCGGACGCGGCCGAGGTCACCGACCTGCTCAAGGCCACCGCCGATGCGTGACATCGTCGGCACGATCGTCGCTACGCGCACGAGGAACCCGGGCGCCATCGCCGAGGCCGCGGCCGCGCGGGTGCGGCCGCCGTCGGTGCTGGGCGAGCACGGCAGGCTGATGATGATCGCCGCCGACCACCCGGCGCGCAACTCGCTGGGCGCCGGTGACCGGCCGATGGCCATGGCCGACCGCGCCGACCTGCTGGACCGGCTGTGCCTGGCCCTGTCCCGGCCGGGTGTGAACGGCGTCCTGGGCACGCCGGACGTGATCGAGGACCTGCTGTTGCTCGGCGCGCTGGACGGCAAGGTGGTCGTCGGGTCGATGAACCGCGGTGGCCTGTCCGGCTCGGCGTTCGAACTGGACGACCGGTTCACCGCGTACGACGCGGCGTCGGTGGCCGCCATGGGCTACGAGGGCGGCAAGATGCTGCTGCGCATCGACCCGGCCGACCCGGCCACGGTGCGCACCCTGGAGTCGTGCGGTCGGGCGGTCACCGACCTGGCACGACACGGCCTGCTGGCCATGATCGAGCCGTTCCTGTCGCATCGGGCCCCCGACGGCCGGGTGCGCAACGCGCTCACCGCGGAGGCGATGATCAGGGCGATGACCGTGGCGGCCGGTGTCGGTGCCACGTCCGCCTACACGTGGTTGAAGGTTCCTGTCGTGCCGGACATGGCACGGGTGATGGCGGCGACCACACTGCCCGCCGTGATTCTCGGTGGCGAGGTCGGCACCGACCAGGACGCCGCGTTCGAAAGCTGGCGCGCGGCGCTGGCGCTGCCGACCGTGTGCGGACTCGTGGTCGGCAGATCCCTGCTGTACCCACCGGACGACGACGTGGCGGGCGCGGTCGACACCGCAGTCAGCCTCTTCTAGAGCGCCCGAACCGGAGGAAAACGATGGTAGGTAAGAAGAAGCTCGTGCTGGGGCTGCTGATGGCGCCCCTGT
Organism: Pseudonocardiaceae bacterium; assembly: GCA_035546415.1. Taxonomy (GTDB): domain Bacteria; phylum Actinomycetota; class Actinomycetes; order Mycobacteriales; family Pseudonocardiaceae; genus DATEPR01. The sequence goes on along the minus strand of DASZXM010000814.1, from coordinate 1,011 downwards.
TGCTGCTGGCGGCGTGCACGGGTTCGAGCAACAACGCCAGCTCGGGGTCGGATGGCGGTTCCGGGCCGTGCACCTACACGTTCGCCGTGATCACCCACGGCGACAACGGGAACTTCTGGAGCGTCGTCTACAAGGGAGCGAAGGACGCCGCGAAGGACATGGGCTGCAAGCTGTCCGAGGTGTACGGATCGCAGCAGCAGGGCCAGGCCGAGCCGGACGACAACGCGGAGAACGCCCAGATCCAGAACGCCATCAACGCGAAGGTGGACGGCATCGCGGTGTCCGACCACGACCCGTCGGTGATGAACGGCACGCTCGCCCAGGCGTCCGCGGCCGGCATCCCGGTCGTGCTGCTCAACGCCGGGTGCGACGACCAGGACATCACCGCGTCCAAGGCGCTGACCTGCGTCGGACAGCCGGAGCAACTGGCCGGTCAGAAGGCGGGCGAGCGGTTCAAGAACGAGAACGCGTCAAACGTGCTGTGCGTCATCCACCAGTCCGGCCAGAACCTGCTGGACCGGTGTGACGGCATCGCGCAGGGCCTGGGCGTGGGCCAGAAGTGCTCGACGGGCAGCGCCCCGGCGTCCGGACCGGCCTGTACCGAGCTGATCCTGTCCACGCCGAACGCGGCGTCCAACCCGTCGCAGGCGATCGGCCAGGTCACGGCCTACCTGCAGAGCCACAAGGGCGTCAACGCGGTGATGACGCTGAACACGGCGATCGGCCAGGCACTGGTGTCGGCGCATCCGTCGAACGTCAAGATCGCCACGTTCGACCTGGACGCCGACGTGCAGAAGGACCTGCAGGCCAGCCCGCCGACCATGGACTTCGCGGTCGACCAGCAGCAGTACATCCAGGGCTACCTGCCGATCAGCATCCTCTACCTGTACCAGAAGCACGAGGGCAACTCGGTCGGTGGCGGCACGACGGTGCCCAGTGGTCCACTGCTGGTGGACAGCAGCAACATCGCGAAGGTCGCGAAGGCGATCGCGGCCGGCGACGACTGAGTCG
>DASZXM010000813.1:0-4346 GCA_035546415.1 Pseudonocardiaceae bacterium | reverse complement strand
ACGCGCGGGATCAGCATGGACACCGGCTGGCCCAGCATCGCGGCCTCGGCCTCGATGCCGCCCACGCCCCAGCCCAGCACGCCCAGGCCGTTGACCATGGTGGTGTGGCTGTCCGTGCCGACCAGCGTGTCCGGGTACGCCTGGCTGATACGGCCTCCACTGCCGGCAGGCAGGTCGCGGGTCATCACGACGCGAGCGAGGTGCTCGATGTTGACCTGGTGCACGATGCCGGTGCCCGGCGGGACGACCTTGAACTCGTCGAACGCGGTCTGGCCCCAGCGCAGGAACTGGTAGCGCTCCTTGTTGCGCTCGTACTCCAGGTCCACGTTGCGCTCGAACGCGTCGGCGCGGCCGAACACGTCGGCGATCACCGAGTGGTCGATGACCAGCTCGGCGGGCGCCAGCGGGTTGATCTTCGTCGGGTCGCCGCCGAGGTCCCGCACGGCCTCGCGCATCGTCGCGAGGTCCACCACGCACGGCACGCCGGTGAAGTCCTGCATCACGACGCGGCCCGGCGTGAACTGGATCTCGGTGGACGGCTCGGCGGACGGGTCCCAGCCGGCGAGCGCGCGCACGTGCTCGGCGGTGATGTTCGCGCCGTCCTCGGTGCGCAGCAGGTTCTCCAGCAGGATCTTCAGGCTGTACGGCAGGCGCTCGGCTCCGTCGACGGCCGCCAGCCGGAACACCTCGTAGGAGGTGTCACCAACGCTGAGCGTGCCGCGGGCGCCGAAGCTGTCCTTGCTCGCCGGTGAGGTCACGTCGTACTCCGTCAGCTCTTGATCGTCTCGTGGTGGGTCGAGTGTCGCGCACCCGTGGTGCGCGTGCCCGGTAGGCCCTTGCCGCAAACAGTACGCTTGTCCTGTAATTGGCGGCAAGGCGGGGTAGGGGAGTTGATCAGGGTGATCCATCACGTGCAGGTGTCGTGTCCGGCGGGTGCCGAGGACCGGCAGCGGGCGTTCTACACGGGCGTGCTCGGCTGGGCGGAACTGCCCAAGCCACCGCTGCTGGCGGCGCGGGGCGGGTGCTGGTTCCAGGTGCCCGGAGCGGGGGAGCTGCACGTCGGCGTGGAGGCCGACTTCCGGCCCGCCCGCAAGGCCCATCCGGCGTTCGTGGTGGACGTCGACACGGTGGCCGCCGCGCTGACGGCGGCCGGCTGCCCGGTCACGTGGGCCGACCCGGCGGAGATCCCGGGACGGCGCCGGTTCCACACCGAGGACGGCGTCGGGAACCGGCTGGAGTTCCTGGCCGCCTGACAGGAGACGGCATGTTCCTGCTGTTCGGCGCGGGTCTGCCGCCGCCGAACGGCGTAATTCCGGCTGCTGGGTGGTCCGGGCAGCGGGCGTCGCCGTCACTTCGGGCAGACACCCGCGTGAAGGAGCCCGCCATGACCGATTCGCAGTCCGACGAGCACGTCGCCGCGGCCGAGTTCACCTACCGCGGACCGCGGCCGGGGGTCGTCTCCGGCGCGGCCGCCATCCAGATCGTGTTCGGCATTCTCGCGATCATCCTGACGCTGTCCGACCTCAGCGCCCTCGGTCACGATGCGGCCGACGGCCTCACGGTGGACGGCTTCTACTACGCCATCGACTACGTCCAACTGGCGTTCTCGGTGGCGCAGGTGGCCGTTGCGGTCTTCCTGCTGCGCGGGCACAGGTGGGCGCGCGTGGCCACGCTCGTGTTCTGCGGGCTGGGCCTGTTCCTGGCGGTGGCCGCCGTGTTCGTGGTCAGCGTGCTGGGCGGGCTGTTCGCGATGCTGATCAACGGCGGCATCATCTGGCTGCTGGTCCGGCCGGACGCCCAGGAGTGGTTCACGGAGTGAGCACCGCGTAGGACTCGACCAACCGGGCCAGGTCGTCCAGGTCGGCCTCGAACTCGGCGTCCCAGTCGGTGTCCTCGTCCAGGTACCGCGCCAGGGCGTGGTGGCCGGGCAGGTCGGTCTCGGGCAGTTGGCCACGGCGGGCGCGCGGGTTGGCGGTGCCCGGGCTGAAGCGGCCGTTGGACTCGGACACCGCGTAGCCCACGACCACCGTGCTGATCAGGCGTTCCAGCCGGGCCACCTGGGACGGTGGCACGCCCGCGTCCAGCAGCGCCAGGTAGATCGTGTCCACCACGCGGACGGCGTCCGGCGTGACCGTGGGCCGCGCGAACAGCAGCGCCGTCGCGCCCGGATACCGCTTGGCCAGCGCGCGCATCGCCGTGGCCAGCGTCCGCATCCGCGTCCGCCAGTCGCCCTCGGTGATCATCGGCAGCTGGCCCACCAGCCGGTCGACCATGCCGTCGAGCAGGCCGTCCTTGCCGCCGATGTGCGGGTACAGCGCCATCGACGTGACCCCGACCCGCTCGGCCACCGCCCGCATCGTCACGGCGGCCAGGCCGCGCTCGTCGGCGATGGCCAGCGCCGCGTCCAGGATCTCTTGCCGTCGGTCTCCCACGGATATACAGTGTAGATCTATACGTTGTAGATCACCAAGGGAGCTGTGATGCTCGACGTGTCCGGACTGATCAAGACATACGGCCGCCACCGCGCCCTGGACGGCTTCGACCTCACCGTCGAGCCGGGCGAGATCGTCGGCCTCGTGGGACGCAACGGCGCCGGCAAGACGACGTTCGTCGAGGTCGTCACCGGCCTGGTCCGGCCGGACGCCGGACGCGTCCGGATCGGTGGCGTCGACACCCTGCGCGACCGCAACGCCGCCCGCCGGCTGATCGGCGTGGCACCGCAGGACCAGGCGCTCTACCTGTCCGCCACCGTCCGGGAGCACCTGCGGCTGTTCGGCGCCCTGGCCGGCGTCCGCAACCCGTCGATCGCCAGGACGGCCGAGGAGCTGCGCCTCACCGACGTGCTGGACCGGCAGGTCGGCCAACTGTCCGGCGGCCAGCGGCGCCGCACCCAGGCCGCGTGCGCGCTGCTGCCCGCGCCGCCGGTGCTCCTGCTCGACGAGCCGACCGTCGGCGCCGACCCGACCACCCGGCGTGCGCTCCTGGACGCCGTCCGGGAACGGGCCCGCGCCGGTGCCGCCGTCGTCTACACCACCCACTACCTGCCGGAACTGGCCGACCTGGACGCCACGCTCGCGGTCGCCGACGCCGGCCGGGTGATCGCCCGCGGCCGACAGGCGGACCTACTGCGCGACCTGCCCGCCGACGTCACCGTCAGCTTCGCCGGTGACGTGCCCGCCGCGCTGGCCGGCCGCGGCCGGGTCGCCGACGGCGTCCTGCACGTCACCAGCTTCGAGCCCACGGCCACGCTCGCCGACCTGCTCGCAACCGGCCACCAGCCGGAGTCGGTGGACATCCGCCGGCCCGGTCTCGACGACCTCTACCAGGCGCTGGAGGCGAACCATGCCGCATGACGCGCTGCTGCGCACCAGGGCGCTCGTCCACCACAACACGATCCTGATGCTGCGCGAACCGGGGCCGCTGGCCAGCAGGCTGCTGATGCCGCTGGTCGCCGTCCTGGTGTTCGAACCGCTGTACCGCGCGGCGACGAGCGACCGGGCGGCCGGCGTCGGGCAGGCGGTGACCGGCATGCTCGTGCTGTTCTCGCTGCTCGCGCTGTCCATCGTGGGCACGTCGATCCTCACCGAGCGGTCCTGGCACACGTGGGACCGGCTGCGTGCCACCCCGCTGCGGGCCGCGGAACTGCTGGTCGGCAAGGCCGTGCCGGTGCTGGGCATGCTGCTGACCCAGCAGGTCGTCGTGCTCGGCTTCGGCGTCGCCGTGCTGGGCCTGCGCATCGCCGACGTCGGCCTGCTGGCCGTCGCCGTGCTCGTCTGGTCGACGACACTGCTGTGCGTCGGCGCCGCCCTGGGCACGCTGTTGCGCAGCCAGCCGGAGTTCGCGGCCGTGCAGGACATCGGCAGCTTCGTGAGCACCAGCCTGGGCGGCGCGCTGGTGCCGATCGCGGATATGCCCGGCTGGGCCAGGCACCTGGCGCCGGTGTCCCCGGCGTACTGGGCGATGTCGGCGCTGCGCGGCGCCCTGGCGGGCGAGCAGGGGCAGGTGGTCGAGGCGGTCGCGGTGCTGCTGGCGGTGGCGGCCGCTGCCGCGGCGCTCGCCGCGTGGCGCATCAACCGTGGTTTCGGCCGCTCGACCCGCCTCTGACCAGCATCACCGCTACGGGTGATCTTCTGGGCCGGTGATCACGTTCGGTGAAAATTGAGCACTCATGTGATTGACGGTGAGTGAGTTCACGTGGGGACGAATGGCAACAACGAGGTAGGAGTGGCACAGTTACCCCACTGAAGTGACTCCGTTCAGCCCAGTGTCAGCGGCCGAACGGCTGATCGAGTCGGCGAGGGTGATGACCGTGTCCGGTGCGCAGGCGACCCGACGGAGGCTGGCCG
>DASZXM010000812.1:0-4874 GCA_035546415.1 Pseudonocardiaceae bacterium | reverse complement strand
CGCCCAGGTGACCGTCCGGTTCGGCGACCGGACGGCCGACGCCCGCAGCGTGCTGGCCCTGCTCGGACTGGCCGCCCGCAAGGGCGACCGGCTCACCGTCACCGCCCGCGGCCCACGCGCCGCCGACGCGCTGGAAAGCGTCCACGCCCTCGTGGACAGCGACTTCGGCGAACAACGGCACTGAACCCGCGATTCGGTTGCCCGGAGGCGAAACCGTTTGCCCCGCACGTACGTCTCACCGACGTGCGAAGCGTGACAGGGATGGCCAGGTGGGGCGTTCTCGGCGGTGCGGCCGCGCTGCTCGTGCTGGCGACCGCCTGCGACATACCGGAACGGGGCCAGGCGGTCGCCGACCCGGCCGCGCTCCGGGCGATCGCGAACGCCCCGGTGTCCGCGCGGACGGCGTTCGGGCCCGACCTGTCGACCGTCGACCCGTGCAGCATCGTCGACGTCGACAAGTTGTCCGGCGACCTGGACGCGTCCCTGGAACCGGCCGACGGGTTCGACGACTGTCCGGTGTCGGTGACACAGTCCGACGGCACGAAGGTGGACGTCAGCGTCGGACCGTTGGAGACGCGCGCCGACCGGCCCACGGCCGACCTGGTGCCGGTCGACTCGCTGTCCAAGGGCATGAGGCTCTACACCGACGGCCCGGAAACCCCCGGCTTCTGCGACGATTTCGTCACGTTCGCCGACGACCTGCGGCTCCTCGTGTCCGCCGAACCGTCCGATGTGGAGAGTGACGCGAACGTCTGCCCGGCGGCGGAGGCGCTGGCCCGCAACGCGGCCGACGAGATCCGCGCCGGCTCGGTGAAGCACACCCGGTGGGGGCCCGGCTCGCTCGGCTCCGTCGACCCGTGCACGATCGTCCCGGACAGCGCGGTCACCGCCGCGGGCCTCACCGGTGTCGCCAAGGCCCCGTACCCCGAACGCCACGAGTGCGCGTGGATTCCGCCGAACACCGACACGTCGGCGACCGTGCGGGTGCTGTTCGACATCGGCACCCAGCCGAAGGTGACCGACAAGACCACCGACACCCAGTCCGACATCGCCGGCCGCCCGTCGGTGACCAGCAAGTTCCAGCTGTCCGGCTCGGGCACGCTGTGCTACATCGAGACCGCGGGCCAGCCGTCGGGCAGCGGGGGCGACGTCGAGATCGCGATCGTCGACGTGCACACCGGCCCGGCGGCACACCTGGACGCGTGCGGGACGGGCACGAAACTCGCCACGACCGCCTGGCCTGCGCTGCCCAACGCCTGAGCCACCCGATCGGGGGTGTACTGGTTCGATCCGGAGACGAAGCTCACGCCGTTCCCGCGCCGTCGCATGGCACCATCGTCGACAAGTTACCGGCGCGTAGCGTTCGCTTTCCGCGTAACGCCGCCGGCCGGGCGATCGGCAACGGAGGTAGTGGCCGTGGCGCGCGAGTTCTCCATGATCGGAGTCATCGGACTGGGCACGATGGGCGCCGGCATCGCGGAAGTGGTGGCCCGAACCGGCAGGCGGGTCGTCACCGTCGAACTGGACGCGGCCGGCATCGAACGCGGCCGTGGCCACATCGAACACTCCACCGACCGGGCCGTCGCCGGCGGCAAGCTCACCGCCGAGGACCGCACCGAACTGCTCGGCCGGATCGGCTACGGAACCGACCTGGCCGCGCTCGCCGACTGCGACCTGGTAGTCGAGGCCATCCCGGAGAACCTGGCCACCAAGGCCGACGTGTTCGCCGCGGTCGACCGCATCGTCGGCCCGGACGTCATCCTCGCGTCCAACACGTCGTCCCTGTCGATCACCGAGATCGGCGTGCACACCGGCCGCCCCGGCAAGGTCGTCGGCCTGCACTTCTTCAACCCGGCGCCGATCCTCACCCTCGTCGAGGTCGTCCGCACGGTCGTCACCGAACCCGATGTCGTCACCGACGCGGTCGAGTTCGTCCGGTCCCTGGGCAAGGAACCCGTCGTCATCGGCGACCGCGCCGGTTTCATCGCCAACGCCCTGCTGTTCGGCTACCTCAACCACGCGGTGCGGATGTACGAGCAGAAGTACGCGACACGGGAGGACCTGGACGCCGCGATGCGCTACGGCTGCGGCTACCCGATGGGTCCACTGCAACTGCTCGACCTGATCGGCCTGGACACGGCGTACGAGATCCTCGACACGATGTACCACCAGTCGCGCAACCGCCTGCACGCGCCGGCCCCGCTGCTCAAACAGATGATCACGGCCGGCCTGCTGGGCCGCAAGACCGGCCGCGGCTTCTACACCTACGACGCACCCGACTCGCCGACCGTCGTGCCGGACGTCGTCACCCCGGTGCCCGACGAGAACGCGACGCCCGGCCGGGAGGTGCACCGGGTTGGCATCATCGGCACCGGCACCATGGCCACCGGCATCGCCGAGGTGTTCGCCAAATCCGGCTTCGACGTCGTACTGCGCGCCCGCACCCGGGACAAGGCGGACAGGGCGGTCGCCGCGATCGCCAAGTCACTGGACCGCGCGGTCGGCAAGGGTAAACTGTCCTCTTCGGACCGCGACGCGACACTGGCCAGGATCGCGCCCGCGGTGGAGTTCGACGAACTCGCCGACTGCGACCTGGTCGTCGAGGCCATCGCCGAGGACATCACCGTGAAGACGGCGGTGTTCGCCGCGCTGGACGAGGTGTGCAAACCGGGCGCGGTGCTCGCCACGACCACGTCGTCCCTGCCGGTCATCGAGTGCGCCGCGGCCACGTCCCGCCCCGGTGACGTCGTCGGCCTGCACTTCTTCAACCCGGCACCGGTGATGAAACTCGTCGAGGTGGTCGCCACGATCGCCACGGCACCCGAGGTCGTCGCCACGGCACACGCGGTGTGCCAGCGCGTCCGCAAACACCCCGTGCACTGCGGCGACCGGGCCGGCTTCATCGTCAACGCGCTGCTGTTTCCGTACCTCAACGACGCGGTGAAGATGCTGGAGGCGCACTACGCGGAGGCCGACGACATCGACACGGCGATGAAGGTCGGCTGCGGCCTGCCGATGGGCCCGTTCGCGCTGCTGGACGTGGTCGGCCTGGACGTGTCACTGGCGATCGAGCGGACGTTGTACAACGAGTTCCGGGAAGCCGGATTCGCGCCGGCCCCGCTGCTGGAACACCTGGTCACGGCCGGTCGGCTGGGTCGCAAGACCGGCAAGGGATTCCGCGACTACACGACCTGAGCCGCACGTGACCTCACCGCCTGGGTGAGGTCACCGCCCGACCGGCCGCTATGCCGCCCGTGCCGCCTTCGTCGCCCAGAATCGGACGGTCCGCTTCGGGTCGTGTTCGACGCGGACGTCGGTGAAGCCGGCCTTCGCCAACCGGTCGGGCAGGGTGGCGGGGTCGACGACGACCATGGTGTCGCCGATGTGCAGCATCCGGAACCGCAGGTTCAACTGGCTATCCGAGCCGGCGAACATCCCACCGGGCGCGAGCACCCGCCAAGCCTCGGCGAACAGGTCGTCCTGCAGCGCCGGCGACGGCACGTGGTGCAGCATCGTGAAACAGACGACGCCGCTGAACTCGTTGTCCCCGAACGGCATCGCGGCCCCGCTGCCCGGAAGGACGGTGGCCCGCCCGGCGAACTCGTCCCGCAGACCGGCGGCGCGGCGCTCGTCGATCTCCAGGGCGGTCAGGTTCGGGTAGCGGTCGGCGAGCACGGCGGTGGTGGCGCCGTAGCCGGGCCCGATCTCCAACACGTCGGACCCGAGCTCCCCGCGGTCGAGCACCCTGGGCAGGCGGGAGGCGATGGTGTCGGCCCACTGCGGCGACGAACAGAGTCGGCGGTGAATCCGGTTCATGTCCGTCGACGTTAGGCGGGCCGCCCGATGGCAGCCAGCGGCTAAACTGCCAGGTGATGTCGCGAAACAGCCAACCGACGGCGGCTGCGGTCGTCGTCAGTGAGTTCCATCTGGTCCGGGGTCAATGGTTCGGCTGGCACCGGCACCCCGACCACCAGTTGGCGTGGGCGTCCAGCGGAGTGATCAACGTACGGGTGCGCGACGGCCGAACGTGGATACTGCCGCCGAACCTGGCGTTGTGGCTGCCGGCGAACGTGGAACACGACACCGGAGCATCAGCACTGACGACGATGCGTTCGGCGTACTTCGCACCGGAGCGCTGCCCCTTGTCCCTGCCCGACTCGACGGTGGTGGCGGTGCCGCCCCTGCTCCGCGAACTGATCGTCTACCTGGGCGACCGTTCTCGCGCCGACGAGGCCCGCCGCCACGCGGAAGCGGTGGTGTTCGACGTGATCAAACCGGTGTCGGTGAAGTCGATCGGCGTACCGGACGCGACGGACCCGAGAGTGGCAGCGATAGCGACGGCGCTGCGTTCGTCCCCGGCGGACCGGCGATCACTGACGGAGTGGGGCCGAACGGTAGGAGCCAGCACCCGCAACCTGGCCAGACTGTTCGTCGAAGACACGGGCCTGACCTTCGGCCAATGGCGAACCCAGATGCGGCTGCAGTCAGCACTGCCACTGCTGGCGGCGGGAGTCGCGGTAGGCCGAGTAGCCGAACGGGTCGGCTACCACACCCCGAGCGCGTTCGTGGCAGCGTTCCGAAGAGCGGTAGGAGTCCCACCAGCGGCGTATTTCGAAGGCCTACCAACAGATTCCTGAGCGGCGCCGGCCGCATACCTGGCGCACCCGAGCGGCGTCACCCCGTATGACCTGCGGATCGCCGTGTGACCTGCGGATTCGCTACAGCCCGAACTTGCCCGTCGACCTGCGTCGCCTGTGGGGCGCGGCGTCGCCGTGGCCGCGCAACGCTCGGCAAACCCCGCGGTCCGATAACCCCCGCCGCCTAATAGTCTTGCCGCCCGCAACCCCTGCTGCCGGTAGCCACCCCGACCCGGC
>DASZXM010000811.1:0-1789 GCA_035546415.1 Pseudonocardiaceae bacterium | reverse complement strand
CCGGGACCTGGGCAGGTCCCGGCCGGCCAACCCCCGGGGCAGGATCAGGGCTGGTCAGGGCTGCCGGGGCCGCGCTTGATCGTGTAGACGCTCAGCTGCGGGTCGGGCGACGTGCCCGCGCATCCCCGCACACCGCCGCTCAGCGCGATGAACATCGACCGGGTCTCGTCCGGCGGGTAGATCCGGTAGCCGCGGACCGTGGTCGGCTTGCACTGCGACGCGTCGAACACGCCGACGTCCACGGAGTGGATCACGGTGGAGGCCACCTGCCTGGGCGCCAGGACGACACGGGCGCCGATGTGTCCTTCCCGCACGGCGGGGGCGCCGACCTGACGACCGTTGTCACCGGTCACATAGGACACTCCGGGGAAGCCGACGACGAAGCAGGAACGCTTGCCCACGTTGGTGAACCGCAGCACCCGGTACTGCTGGCTCATCCCGGCATCGCCACCGCCGAAGCTGAGCCGGAGCACGTTCGACCGGCACTCCGGGGTGGCCGTGCTGGTGACCGTCGCCGGAGCGTGGCGCGCCGGCGTGCCCGCGGCCGCGTTGCCGGGAGCGGCCGCACCGGGGGCCGCCGTGCCGGGCGACGAGCCGACGGGTGCGGTGTAGGGCTGGCTGGGCGCGTCGGCGACGGTGGTCTGTACCGTGCTCTGGGTGCCGGTCGTGGTCGGCGAACTCACCGACAGCGCACCGGTGGCGGTGCCGTTGCAGGCGGCGAGCGACACCGCGGCCAGCACTCCGGTCGCGGCCAGTAGGGTCCGGGCGACGATGCGGCGGTTGATCGTGACGCTCATGTGCTTTCTCCATCCGCTGTGGGTGCGGTCGTGGTGACAGCAGGTAGATGCGCGTCGGGCTGCCCGCGTTGTCGCACTGTGAGTTACCACAAGATGACGCAACCGATCGGCCGCTGAAACGTCCTATCGGCGTGTGGATTCCTCAGATGCCCAGCGCGCTGTGGTGGAGCCACAACGCGTACTACCACCGTTGGCTGCTGCGCCGTCTGCCGCGCAGGATCGGCAGCGTGCTGGACGTCGGCTGCGGCAGGGGACATCTCGCCCACGCGTTGGCCGGCCGGGCCGACGTGGTCGACGCGGTCGACCCGTCGGAGACGATGATCCAGGCCGCGCGCGCCCAGTGGCCGGAGCCGAACGTCACCTGGGTGCACGGTGACGTCCTGGACGACACGCTGCCGTTGCGCGCGAACGGCTACGACGTGGTGACGGCCGTGTCGAGCCTGCACCACATGCCGCTGGGGCCCGCGCTGCGCCGGCTCGCCTGTCTGGTGCGCCCGGGTGGCCTGGTGGCGGTGATCGGCCTGTCCCGCACGGTCACGCTGGCCGACTACCGAATGGACGCGGTCTCGGTGCCGGCGAACTTCGTCGTCGGCGCGTACCTGGCCGCCCAGGGCCGGGCGGGCAAGTCGGACGCGATCGGCATGCCGGTGCGCGACCCGGAGGAGACGTTCGACGAGATCCACGCGGCCGCCCGGGACATCATGCCCGGTGTGCTGATGAAGCGTCGCCTGCACTTCCGGTACTCGCTGCTGTGGCGCCGCCCGCTCCGCTGACGACGAGCAGGGTCTTGCCGATCGTGGTGCGCGCCTCCATGGCGGCGTGCGCGTCAGCGGCGCGTTCCAACGGGAATCGTTGTCCGACAACGGGTTTTGTGAGTCCGGCGGCGGCGTCGGCGAGGATGCCGACGGTGAGCGCACGGTCGGGCAGCACGCGGCGCGTGACGGTGATTCCCCGTTCGCCGTCACGCACGTCGCTGAACGACCCACTGGCCA
>DASZXM010000810.1:0-3935 GCA_035546415.1 Pseudonocardiaceae bacterium | reverse complement strand
GGGACGACAAGCCGCTGGACTCCGAGCACGACCACGCGGGCACGCCGATCCGCCGGGCCGCGTTGCAGGAGGTCGTGCGGGAGACCGGCGCGACCGCCAACCAGGTGGTGCTGGCGTGGCTGATGGGCGGTGACATCCCGGTGCTGCCGCTGGTCGGTGCCTCGTCGGTGAGCCAGTTGGACGAGAGCCTGGCCGCCGTCGACCTGGAGCTGACCGCCGAGCAGCGCGAGAAGCTCGACTCCGCGTTCTGAGAGCAGCCGCACGATGGGCGCCCGGCGCCCATCGTGCGCTGACGCGAGCCGGCGGGCCAGGCCGTCGGTCCGGTTACGCTGCCAGGTCCTTCGCGATCAGTTCGCGTAGTCGCCGGGATCCGTCCTGGTCGAAGAAATGCCCGCCGGACAAGACGTACAGGTCGAAGTCCGACGTCGTCTCGGCACGCCACGGTCGCATGTGCGCCGGTGACGCCTCCGTGTCGGCCGCACCCGCGAACGCGCGGATCGGCACGTCCAGCGGTGGGCCGACGATGTCCGGGCATGTGCCCACGACGGTCAGGTCGGCTCGCAGGGTGGGCAGGAACAGCGCGCGGAGTTCGGCGTTGGCCAGCACCTGTCGTGGCGTGCCGCCCAGGGCGCGGACGTAGTCGACCAGGCCCTCCTCGGACTCCTGCCAGCCGCCGACCGGGCGGTGCAGCCTGGGCGCGGAACTGCTGGCCACGAACAGTGTCGTCGGCATGGGCAGGCCGGCCGCGCGCAGCGCATGCGTCGTGGCGAGTGCCACTCGGGCACCCATACTGGAGCCGTAGCAGGCGAACGGCCGGTCCAACAGCGGTGTGAGCACCGGGAGGAGATCTCTGACCAGCGGGTCCATGTGGCGGTACGGCCGTTCGGCCAGCCGGACGTCCCTGCCCGGCAGTTGCACCGCGACGACGTCGACGTCGTCCAACCGCCACTCGCGGAACATCGACGCGCTGCCACCCGCGTAGTGGAAGCACACCAGGCGCGTTCCGGCATCGGCTGTGGAACTGAAGCGGCGCAACCACTTCGGATCGGTCATGCGGCCGTTGCCCTGCGGCGTGCCGTGATCGGCACGTGCTTGTAGCCGGACACGAAGTTCGACACCAGCCGTTCCGGCTTGCCGGCGAGTTGGAAGTCGGTGAACCGCGCGAGCAGTTCGGCGAAGAGAGTTTTCAGTGTGACCCGGGCCACGCTGTGTCCGACGCAGTAGTGCGGGCCGATGCCGAAGGCCAGGTGCTTGTTGGGCTTGCGGCGGATGTCGAAGGTCGACCCGCCGGGGAACTCGGCCTCGTCCCGGTTGGCCGAACCCAGCCACACCACGACCGCGTCACCAGCGGCGATGGGCGTGTCGTGAACCTCGGTGTCCTGCGTGGCGTAGCGAAGCATGTGGTTGACCGGCGACGCCCAGCGCAGGGCCTCCTCGACCGCCGTCTGGCGCACCGACGGATGCGCGGCCCAGTCGCGCAGCACGTCGGACTCCGCGAACTCGGCGAGCACGAAGTTCGGCGCGTGCGGCGTGGTCACGTTCGCGCCGAGCAGCAGGCTGTAGCAGTTGGAGACCACTTCGCCCGGCGACATGTGCCTGCCTTCGAACGTGGTGGAGATCAGCACGCTGAGCAGGTCGTCGCCGAGGTGTTCACGGCGGTACCGGACCAGGTCCTGGAAGTAGGCGAACAGCTCCCGGTGCGCGGCGGTCAGGCTGGCCGCCTTGCTGCCGTGGTCCTGGTATTCGGCGTCGTCCGCGGCGATGCAGATGGTGGTCAAGCGGCTCAGCCAGGGCCAGTCGCTCCGCGGCAGGTCCATCATCGTGCCGGTGACCGACATCGGCATCGCGATCATGGCCTGCGCGAAGTCGAACGCGCCACCGTCGCCGATCGGATCGATGAGGTCGACGATCAGTTCACGAATCATGTCGCGTTGTCGGTCGACCGCCTTCACCGCCAGCGCCTTCTTGAGCCTGGCCTGCATGACGGTGTGCCGGGGCGGGTCGGTGACGGCGAGTTGTTTGCCGCCGGCCGGATCGTCCATGCCGAGGATTTCCAGCATGGTGCCGCGTTCGGAGGTGAACAGATGTGTGTTGCGCAATACGTGGTCGGTGTCGGCGAACGTGACGACCGACCAGAAGCCGCGCCGGTCGTCGACCTGGTGCCAGCTCAGGCGGTCCAGGCCGCGTAACCGCTGCCAGACGGCGCGCGCGTCGCCGTCGCTGTACAGGGCGGGATCGATGAGGTCCGTGGTTTCGACGTGCACAGGGCAGCCGACAGCCACGGGGTCGTCGAATGACATACCGAATTTCCTCTCGTGAACCGAGGGTCACACGCGCGGTCGCGAATGGGAAACGTGAGATGGATCGATTTCGACGTCTGCCCGAACCCCCCGCCACGTTGTCGGGGCGGCATGCCGCCCCGTTGTGTACGAACGATTTTTTTGAGAGAAACCCTCGGCCTGCGAGTCCGACACATTCGGCGCAGTGGCCCCGCGAGCTAGCGAACCATGGTGCCGTGCGGAGTGTCAACCCGATACCGGAATACCGCATTGGCGTTCGGTGCTTGACGGTCGCGCTCGGGCCACCATAGACTCGCCGACCGTCAGGGGTGAGGAAGTACCAATAAGGGGGATCACAGAACTTAGCGACTGGGCCGCCGCATGCGCACGGCCCAGTATCCATGTGTGCCCGTGTGCAGCGCCTTCATTGATACTCCACGGCGAAAGCGCTGCTCGGCCGGATGGACGACTTCGCCGTACTCGCAGTCGTACAGGTCTGCTACGGAGACAAGAAATTGGTGTCAGAATCATCGCCGCCGGACGGCACGTGGTATGAGGCCACGTCAGCCCAACAAGGTATCTGGATCATAGACCGAATGGGTCGGCTGCGTTCTACGTATCTACTACCGACCGTCATACGTTTCACGGGTGCGGTCACCCATTCGGCTCTCGCGGCGGCGATGCGGCAGGCGATAAATCGGCACCCCGCACTGCGTTCCCGGTTCCGGCTCGACCTGGCCGACCGCAAGGTCAAATATCGCACGGACGGCGAACCTGTCGATGTCGGAATCATCGACGCCGCGGCGGACGGCTGGTCCGCCGAGGAATTGCGCCAACTGGTGGACGTGCTGTGCTATACGCCGTTCGACCTGGCAGCCGAACCGCCGGTGCGGGCCGAGGTGATCAAGGTCGACGCGGACACGACGCTGCTCGTGCTGTCCGCGCACCACATCGTCTTCGACGGCATGTCCCGGCAGTTGCTGCTGGACCAGGCCACCGCGATCTACCGGGCAACGCTGGCCGGCACCGTGCCGGACCTGCCGCCTCCGGTGCACCCTGCCGACGTGACCGGCGAGGTCTCCGCCGAGGAACTCGCCGAGCAGGTGTCCGACGTCGTCGAACGGCTGCGCGGCGCGCCGACCGACGTGGCACTGCCCTACGACAGCGATCCGCTGTCCGCCGACGTGTCCATGCTGGGCGCCGCCGCGTCGATCACGCTGGACACCGAGACCACCGCGAAGGTGCTGGCCACCGCGAACCAGGAGGGCGCCACCCCGTTCCTGGCCGGCGTCGCGCTGCTGGCCGGCACCCTGGCCCGGCGCGGCCCGCAGCGGGACTTCCTGTTCTCCGTGGTGTGGCCGGGCCGCGACGACCCCGTCACCGCCAACGCCGTGGGCATGTTCATGAACACGGTGGTGGTGCGCACCGGGCTGGCCGAGTCCACGTCGTGGCGGGAACTGTTGCGGCACACCAGGAACTCGGGGCGGGCGACGTTCATCGACTCGAACGTCCCGCTCGACGCCGTGGCCGCGTCCCTGGATCCCGGCCGGGATCCGGACCGGCCACCGCTGACGCCGGTGCTGGTCAACATGGCCGAGAACCCGCCGCCGGTGCGGCTCACCGACGACGTCGTCGGCCACTACCAACCGCTCGATC
>DASZXM010000809.1:0-2409 GCA_035546415.1 Pseudonocardiaceae bacterium | reverse complement strand
TTGCCGACCACCTCGCCCGGCGCGGCGCCCCTGTCGTCGCACCCAGTCGGGAACTGCCGCCGGGGCCGCACGAGCGACACGGGCGCCACCTGACGTTCTGGACCTACGTCGAGCACGATCCCGACCACGTCTGGCAGCCCGCCGACATGGGTCCCCTGCTCGCCGAGCTGCACGCCGAACTCCGCGGCTTCCCCGGGGCGCTACCGACCGCGCCACCGCTGGACATGCCCGAGGTCATCGGCTATCTCGCCGCGCACGACTCGAGCCGGAGCGACCCGATCCTGAGTGACCCGATCCTGAGTGACCGTGATCTCGCCGATCTCGCGGCCGACGCCGAGCGGGTCACCGCCGAGATCCGGGCGCTCGGTGACGAAGCCGTTCCGCTGCACGGCGACGCGCATCCGGGCAATCTGCTGTCCACCGCGGACGGGCCGGTCTGGACGGACTTCGAGGACGCGTGGCGCGGGCCGGTCGGGTGGGATCTCGCGTGTCTGGCGCGCACCGGGCGGTTGGACGGGCGGTTGGCCGTGGCCGGCTATCCGCACGCGCCCGCCGACATCGAGCCCTACGTCCGGGCCCGGCTGTTGCAGGGGCTGGGGTGGGTGCTCGTGTTCGCGTCCCGGTTTCCCGACCGGGTGGCCGATGCCCGGGCGCGGATCAGGGAGTGGCGGCGGACCCGCTGAGCGCGGCGGCCTCGGCCCGCCTCGACCGGGCCGCCGCCCGGTGCGCCCACAGCGCCAGGACGATGATGATCAGCACGTCCAACCCGCCCATCAACCGTTCCACCAGGCCGGTCGGCACCGCCGACGGGCCTGTGTCGTGGGTCAGGCGGATCACGAAGAACGAGATCACGAACGGCAGGAAACACGGCACCGAGATCAGTGACAGGCCCTGCGTCACCCACGCCCACCGCCGCCACGCCGGGTCCCGCCGATGCTGCCAGCCGATCACCATGCTCGCCACCGGCAGGCTCACGCACGCCGCCGCCGTGACCCACAGGTGGATGGAGCCGCGGAAGGTCTGCGACGCCGAGTTCGGGTCCTTCGTGAACGTCGCGATGCCGACCAGGCACACGCACCAGCTGATCATCAGTGTGATCGTCGCGCGGCCACGGACCATGCCGTGCCACGCCATCTTGATCAACAGCGCGACCGAGCCGACGCTCAGGATGTCCAACGCCGTGTCGAACACCCAGCCGTCGGGGCGGACGCCGTAGTCGGACAGCATGCCGGTGATCGGGTTGACGCCACCCCAGTCGGGCAGCAGGTGCAGACCGATCACCATCGTCACGGCCAGCGCCGTGGCGAACAACGCGATCGGCACCAGCATCCGGTTCGCCAGCCAGATCAGCCGGTTCATCGACGTCATCGGTGTCGTTGGTGTGATCGGTGACTCGATCACCACGGCTCCATGCGTGTCCCCCGCAAGCGTGGGCTCCCCCTGCATCGACGCCTCCCTGTCGATCATCCGGCGAACAGCCTGTCGGGTACCGAGTCTTGATCGCGTGAAGCCATCCCACCAACCGGCTGACACCCGAACCCGGGTGGGGTTAACCCCACCCGTCAGCCGTGTGGATCTGTCGAGGCTACCGGCAGAGCGCCTGCCGTGCGCGGGAAATGGCCGGGTGTGGCGAAACGAGTCGCCATGACCGGCCGAGGCAGTCGCGGAAGGGTCCGTGCCGCCATCAGCTCCTGCCGGCGATTATCGACCTGGCCGTGTGTTCCACGTGAAGCCAAGAGTGATCTTGCGTCACTCGTCCGAGTGCAGCGCCAGGTAGATGTCGATCCGCTGGGCGAAGTCGGACAGGTCGGCGCCGGTCAGCTCCTCGATCCGGCCGATGCGGTAGCGCAGCGTGTTGACGTGGACGTGCAACCGTGCCGCCGCCCTGGACCACGAGCCGGAGCAGTCCAGGAAGACGGTCAGGGTCCGGACCAGATCACCGCCGTGTTCGGCGTCGTGGTCGAACACGGGTCCCAGCACCCGCCTGCGCAGCGCGACCCGCAGCTCGTCGGGCACACCGGCCAGCAGCAGCCGGTGCACGGCGACCTCGTCACCGGCCACCACGCGCGTCCGGCCGGACTGCCGTTCGCCCAACTCCAGCGCGTACCGCGCCTCGTGCACGGCGCCCCGCAGGTCGCCGGTGGTCACCGAACTGATGCCGACGACGAACCGCCCGCTGGTCAGCGCCGGTTCCACCAACCGCAGGGCGGGCACCGCGGCCGCCAGGTCGACGCCGCCGTCGGTGGGCAGCAGCGCGTAGACCTCCTCGTCCACGACCCCCACCAGACCGGGTGACCGCAGGACCGCGACCAGTTCGGTGAGCACCGCGACCGCCCGGCCCACCGGTGCGCCCGGCGCCGCCGCGGCCAGCACGCGCAGCGGCCGGCGCACGTCCACCCCGGCGGCCAG
>DASZXM010000808.1:0-2805 GCA_035546415.1 Pseudonocardiaceae bacterium | reverse complement strand
GGAGCGAGCCTGCGGTGTGCCAACAGGCGGCGGCCACCGATCGCCAGTCCGGCCGGCACGGCGAGCAGGACGCCCACCGGCCCGGCCACCACGACGACCAGCCCGGCCGTCAACCCGGCCATCAACAGCAGCACCGGCCGGACGTGATTGCGTGGCACCGGGGCCGGCGGCCGCAGCCCGGCGAGCCGCGCGGCGACGGCCGCGTGGCCGGGCCGGACGAGCACGGCCGCGGCGAGTGCCAGTGCGGCGAACGTCATGGCGGCACCACCGGAATGGTCGCGGTCATCGTCGCGGTCGCGGTCATCGTCGCGGTCATGATCGCGGTGGCGGTGGCGGTCATGATGATGGTCATCGTCATGCGAGCACCGTTCGTGTCGTGAGGCGGGTGATCCAGTACAGCCCGGCGCAGATCAGTGACGTGCCGACGGCGAGCAGCGTCTGGCCGACCGGCGTGGCCAGCAGGACGTGGCTCGGCCGGGCGCCCATGCCCTCGCCGAGCAGCACGCCGAGCAACGGCAGCACCGCGAGAACCGTGCCGCTGGCCTTCGGGCCGGCCATCCTGGCCCGCACGCGACGCGCGAACTTCAGGCGCTCGGCGACGTCCCTGCGGACCGCGTCGAGCACGTCCGCCAGCGGCAGGCCGTGCCGCTGGGCCAGCGACCATGCCTGGACCAGTGGTCGCAGGACGGGCGCCAGCACCGGGGTGCCCACGCGGTGCAGCGACGCCGTCAGATCGCCGCCGAGCCGGGCCGTGGCCGCGATGGCGGTCAGGACGGCGTCGGCAGGCGCACGGGCGTCCCTCGCCGCGGACTCCGCCGCGACCACCGGATGGGCCCCGGACCGCAGCTCGGCGACCACGCCGTGCACGGCGTCCACCATCGACTCGGCTGCCGCGAGCTGCCCGACGGTCCGGCGGTGCGACCGCCACAACGCGCGGACCGTGACACCGACGGCGGCCACCGCGATGGCGACCCCGGCACCGAAACCCAGTAGCGCCAGCACGGCGGCACCGCCGATCACCAGCAGCGGGCTGGGCCGGAGGACCGGCAGGCGGCGGGTGGTCCGGCCGGTCAGCGTCCGCAGCCGTCGGCCGGGCCGCGGACCGGGCCAACAGAGCAGCGCGCACGCGACGGTGAGACCGGCCGTCACCACGGTGGGCCGCCGACGCGGAGGGCGACCAGCGTCGGACACGGGCTGATGCCCGCCGGTGGTGCCGGATTTCGCTGCCGGGCAGTCGGTGCCGGCCTCCATTGCCGGGCAGTCGGTGCCGGGAGCCGGTTGCGGGTGCCGAACAACACCGGGATGTGGTGGATGAAGCGGTCGAGCGTGGTTCGGGTCAGCATCGGACCGCTCCGATCGGATTGAGGAGAGCGGCGAGGGTGGGCCAGCCGATCTGCCGGCCGTCCGGACGCCAGGCGGGGAGCACCTGGACGCCGTCGTCGGTACGGGTGACCACGCCGATCTCGGCCAGGACTCGTTGGCCCGCATCGTTTCTGCGGACGTGGACGACGACCTGCAGGGCGGCGGCGAGCTGGCTGTGCAGAGCGGGACGGGACAGGCCGCCCAGGGCCGCGAGCGCTTCCAGGCGGGCGGGGACCTCCGCCGGGGAGTTGGCGTGCAGGGTGCCGGCGCCGCCGTCGTGGCCGGTGTTCAGGGCAGCCAGGAGTTCGCACACCTCGGCGCCGCGGACCTCGCCGACGACGAGCCGGTCGGGGCGCATGCGCAGGGCTTGGCGGACCAGGTCGCGCACGGTCACCTCACCGACGCCTTCGACGTTCGCCGGTCTGGCCACCAGCCTGACGACCTGCGGATGGCTGGGTTGCAGTTCGCCGGCATCCTCCACACAGACGATGCGTTCGCGGGCGGGCACGCAGCCGAGCAGGGCGGCCAGCAGCGTCGTCTTGCCGGTGCCCGTGCCGCCGACGACCAGGAACGCCAGCCGGGACCGGACGATGTCGGTCAGCAGATCGGCGGTTCGGTCATCGAACGTGCCGAGTGCTCGCAGCGTCGCGAGATCGTGGGTGGCCGGGCGCAGGACACGCAGTGACAGGCACGTGCCGTCGGCGGCCAGCGGCGGTAGCACGGCGTGCAGGCGGACCCGGCCGTGCGGGCCGGTTCCGGGCAGCCAGGCGTCCACATAGGGCTGTGCGTCGTCGAGACGGCGGCCGGCGGCGAGCGCCAGGCGTTGTGCGAGACGACGGACGGAGTCTTCGCCGGGGAAGCGGATGTCGGTGCGGTGCAGGCCGGAACCGCCGTCCAGCCAGACATCGGCCGGGCCGGTGACGAGGACGTCGGTGGTGTCCGGGTCACGCAGCAGCGGCTCCAGCGCCCCGGCGCCGACGAACTCGTCGCCGAGGGAACGCAGGGCGGCGAGGAGGTCGGTGTGGCCGACCACGCCGCCGGCTTCACTGCGGACGGCGTCGGCGACGACCGCAGGGGTGGGCGGGGAGCCGGTTTCGGCGATGCGGTCGCGGATACGGTCGAGGAGGTCGACGGTCATCGGTTCGGTCCGTTCTCTGGGGAGGCGGGCACGTCGGTGTGGCCGGCGCGTTGCCGCGGGGAGTCGGGTTGGTGGCGAGTGGTCATGGGGTGATTCCGTTTTCGGTGGACAGGGCGGTCAGGATCGTTCGGGCCGCGGAGGTCAGCGGGCCGTGGGGTTTGGGGCGCAGGCCGCCGCGTTCGAGGGCGCCGGACAGGCCCGGCTCCGGTCGCATCGCCGTGAGCAGCGGGACGCCGATCGCCTGGGCCACGTCGTCGGCGCGCAGGCCGCCCGGGGCGGGGCCGCGGACCAGCGTGCGCAGGCGG